>JAHIMN010000134.1 GCA_018896395.1 Verrucomicrobiota bacterium
TCCAGGCACAGGCCTGTCGGGTCGAGCCGGATGTCCGGATGAATCCGGTACTGCTGAAGCCCAACTCCGACACCGGTGCGCAGGTTATCCTGCTGGGCAAGCCGGTGGGCAACATGACCGTGAGCGAATATATCCGTTACAAGCCGGAGGCGTTTAAGACGGTCTGCCGGGCCTATGACGGGCTGGCCGCCGAATACGATGCGATCGTATTGGAAGGCGCGGGCAGTCCGGCGGAAGTGAATCTCAAGCACCACGACATTGTCAACATGGCCATGGCGCAATACGCCCGGGCGAGGGTACTGCTGGTAGGCGATATTGACCGCGGCGGCGTGTTCGCCTCGTTCGTCGGCACGCTGGAGGTGTTGGCCGAGTGGGAACGCGCGCTGGTAGCCGGCTTTGTGGTCAACCGCTTCCGCGGTCAGGAAGAGCTGTTGCACGACGCTCTGGACTATACCGAACGGCATACCGGCAAGCCGGTGTTCGGTGTTGTGCCTTACCTTGCCAATCTGAATCTGCCGGAAGAGGACTCCGTCACCTTCAAAAGCCGCGCGTTAGACCAGGTCAGGCCGGGGAACAACAACGCGGTGGAAATCGCGATAATTGATCTGCCGCACGTTTCCAACTTCACTGATTTTGATCCGTTCCGCATGGAGCACGATGTTCATCTCCGGATCATACGCGCGGCCGATGAACTCTGCCATCCCGACGCCATTATCATACCCGGCAGCAAGAACACACTCGGCGATCTTGCCTATCTGAAGCACTCCGGTCTGGCCGAACGCATTGTTCGACTGGCCGCCGAAGGAAAAACCGAGATCGTCGGCATCTGCGGCGGTTTTCAGATGATAGGGAAGGAAATCCGCGATCCGCAGTGCGTGGAATCCAGCGCGGGCACGGCCGCCGGTTTGGAATTGCTGGATGTTCAAACCGTTATGGCCGTTGAAAAAACGCTGTTACGCGCGTCCGCCCGCCATGCGCTTTCCGGTTTGGAGGTTCAGGGCTACGAGATTCACCATGGACAGACGTGCACCGCCACGCTGGCACCGATTCTGGCGCGTCCCGATGGCGAGGTCGTCGGCATGGCAAATGCCGACGGCCGCATTTGGGGCACTTACCTGCACGGTGTCTTTGATGCCGACCTGTTCCGCCGTTGGTTCATTGACCGTCTCAGGATCCACCGAGGGATGGCCGCAGAGGGCCGAGTCATGGCAGTCTATTCGATCGAACCTGCTTTGGAACAACTGGCCCAAATCGTCCGCCGGAGTTTGAAGATGGACGCGATTTATCGGCTCATGGGGTTGTAATGAATTTAACTTATCAAATCTTGGCGGCTGTGGTTCTGGATCTCCTGGTAGGCGATCCGCGCTGGTTACCGCATCCGGTACGTGGCATTGGCCGGCTGGCTCAGTGGCTGGAGCGTCCCATGCGGCGTCTGATTCGCAATGAGAAAGCGGCCGGCATTGTGACGGTCTTGCTGGTGGTTTCAACCGCCGGCGTAAGCGTGTGGGGATTAATTTACCTTGCAAGACTTTGCCATTCAGTGGCGGCGGACATTGTCTCCGTGCTCCTGATCTACACGACCATCGCTACGCACGACTTAGCCCGGCACAGTTGCGCGGTATTTCGTGCTTTGGCCGCGGGCGATCTGGAGCAAGCCCGTCGGCGCGTGGCGGAGATTGTCGGCCGGGACACGGCCCATCTTGACGAGGCTGGGGTCGCCCGCGCGGCGGTTGAATGTGTGGCCGAAAGCATGGTGGATGGAATTACGGCGCCGTTATTTTTCGCGATCCTGGCCGGGCCGGTGGGAGCGATGATGTATCGGGCAATCAACACCCTGGATTCGACCTTTGGTTATACAAATGACTGCTATATTCGGTTCGGCTGGGCGGCGGCCAGGCTGGACGATCTGGCTAATTACCTGCCCTCGCGCGTCACGGCGCCGTTGATCGGTTGCGCGGCGGCGATCCTGGGCCGGCGGCCGGTGCAGTCGTGGCGAATCCTGCGGCGCGATGGCCGCAAGCACGCCAGCCCAAATGCAGGCTTGTCGGAGGCCGCGATGGCCGGCGCTTTGGGCATTCAACTGGGCGGGTTGAGCTATTACGATGGCGAGAGGCTGGAAAAACCAGCCATAGGCGAACCGATCGTTCCTATTGCGGCTGAACACATCCTTGCGACCAATGCCGTGATGTTCTTCACGCTGGCGTTATTCCTGGCGCTCGGATTGGCGGTCCGTATCGGAGTTATGCATGTGTGGTACGTCTGGAGGATAAACGCATGAATCCAGCGCCGCGAATTCTGCTTTTCACCGGCGACGGCAAGGGGAAGACCACCGCCGCACTCGGCATCGCCATCCGCGCCCTGGGCCATAATCTGCCGACGCTGATTATCCAGTTTATCAAATGCGACGACTCCACCGGTGATGACCGGTCCACCGGCAATGGCCGGTCCACCGGCGATGGCCGGTCCACCGGCGAATATTCCGTGTTCAGTCGGTTGCCGGGTGTGGAAATCCGGCAGACCGGTCTGGGTTTCATCCCGCCGCGCTCGTCGCCGCAGTTTGCGGATCATCGGCGGGCGGCCCGCCTGGCTTTAGATGCGGCGGCGCTGGCGCTGGCGGCGGGGAAATATCGCTTGGTCATCCTCGACGAAATATGCACGGCCGTCGCTAAAAACTTACTGACCGAGGAGGCCGTCATCCGGACGGTAAAGCAAGCGCCGAGCGACGCCATTGTGGTGCTGACCGGTCGCGGGGCGGAAAAAGGACTGATCGCCTTGGCGGATACAGTGACCGAAATGCGTTGTGTGAAACATGCCTATCAGCAAGGCCGGAAGGCGCAGGAAGGTGTGGAACTTTGATATGAGCTGTACGCGAATAGTTATTGCGGCAACCGGCAGTGGCGTCGGCAAAACTTCCACCGCCATAGCGCTTATCCGCTCCCTGCGTCGGCGCGGATTGCGTGTGCAGACGTTCAAGGTGGGACCGGATTTTCTCGATCCCACCCATCTGGCGCTCGTGTCCGACCGGCCGTGCTACAACCTTGATGGCTGGATGTGCGGCAAGGACTATGTGCTTGACCTTTTCCAGCGCAAGACGGCCGACGCCGATATCGCGGTGATCGAAGGCGTCATGGGTTTGTTCGATGGCGCCTCCCCGGAGAACGCGGAAGGCAGTACGGCGGAAATCGTCCGGTGGCTGAAGGCCCCCGTGCTGCTGGTGACCGGCGCCCATGGCGTGGCTCGCAGTATGGCCGCCACAGTGAAAGGCTTCACCACATTCGAGCCCGGCCTGACCGTGGCCGGCGTTATCGCCAACCATTGCGGGTCCAACCGACAAGCCGCGTGGCTGACCGCGTCCTTGGCGTCGGCTTTGTTGCCGCCCTTGCTCGGTGCAATCCCCCGCGGCGCTTTCCCTGATCTGCCCAGCCGCCATCTCGGACTGGTAACAGCCAGCCACCAGAGTCTTTCGGCAACCATCCTGGATGCTTTCGCCGGCGCGTTGGAGCAGCATGTGAGGATTGACGAAATTATCCGGCAGGCCGCACGTGCGCCGACGCTTCATCTTCAGGCAGGCATAGCGCCGGCGGCTCCCAAGGCGGCGAATTCAACCGTTACCATCGGCATCGCGCGCGACGCCGCTTTCCATTTCTACTATCCAGACAACCTTGAAACTTTGCAGTCGCAGGGCGCCCGACTGGTTTTCTTCTCCCCGCTCGGAGACAGCACGCTGCCCGAGTGTCTCGATGCCGTCTATCTTGGCGGCGGTTATCCGGAAGAATACGCCGCGGAGTTGTCACGCAACACTGGTCTGCTCGACTCCCTGCGCGGTTTTGTCGCCAGGGGCGGGGTGCTTTACGCCGAATGCGGTGGAATGATTTATCTTTCGCAAGGTATCGAGACCCGCGCCGGCGCGCGCTTTTCCCTGGCAGGTATACTGCCGTTCTGGACGCGCATGCACGCGAAGCGCAAAGCACTCGGCTACGTTGAAGTGACACTGACGGCCGATACCCTGTGGGGACAGCGCGGCGATGTCCTGCGCGGCCATGAATTCCACTACTCCGAAATCGTGAAGCCGACGCCAGCCGGTTGGAAGACGGCCTACCAAATTCGCTATCAGCGGAAAACAGCTCCGATTCAGGAGGGATTTCAGCGCGGCCGCGTGCTGGCCAGCTACGCGCATCTGCATTTCGCCTCGCATCCAGGCGCGGCCCGGTCGTTCGTGGAGTTCGTACGGAAAGGATGGGATGATCCGATGAACATCGTTAGCAACTCAACAAGCGGAAAGGAGGTGAGATCATGAAGAAAAAGAAGACGATCATTGCGTTTCGACGGACGTGCAAGAGTAGCGGCGCCGGGCTTTCGCACTACATCCTGCTCGAAAAGAAAGTGAAGTAACCGAACAAGGCAGGATTCGGTTGACATCCCGGATCCTGCCTTCAATCAACTTTGAAATAAGACAAGCGCCTTATCAGGCGCTTTCGGGGAAACAATGTTAATGACAAAAATCAACAGTCTCGCATCTTCGCGCGGAATTTATTTTAACACGGGTTGCGGTCCGTCGCTGCAGCCTATCGCCATCGGCCATCCGACCTATCTGGGCTTGATAGACCCCGATGCGGCTTTCTGGTCCCTAGTGCGGAAGGACAAGCTGGGCGCCGCTCTGACCGACGGGGCCTTTCTGCGCGCGTACCGGGTTAAAAGGGATTCTTTCCTCCGGGAAATGCACAAATTGCGTTTTGAGATGAAACCGCTGGCCGTCTATTTCAACCCCACCGAGCGGTGCAACTTGAATTGCGCGTATTGCTACATACCCGACGGCATGCGGCGCAGCGGCGTGCACATGTCGAAGGCCCGGGTCGAGGAAGCGCTCGGCATCTTGCGGACCTACTTTAAGAAGACACTGCCGAAGGGCGTCAAACCCCAGATCATTTTTCACGGTTCCGAACCGATGCTGGTCCGCGATGCCGTCTTTGCGGCGATCCGGGAGCATAGCGACTACTTTCGCTTCGGGGTGCAAACCAACGGCACCTTGCTGGACGAGGCCGCGCTGAAGTTTCTGACGTCCAATCAGATCGGAATCGGCCTTTCGCTGGACGGGCACGCTGCCGGCATTGCCGACCGCACCCGCCGGACATGGAGCGGGGCAGGAACCTTCAGCCGTGTCGTGGCGGCTATGAAGGCCCTGCGGGGGTATCCCAATTACAACGTCATTTGTACGGTGACCCGTGAGAACATGCGCTCTCTGAACGCCATGGTGAATTTCCTGCATGCGCATGAAGTGCCCGTCTGCATGCTCAATCCCGTGCGTTGCACCCGGCCGGGGGCGCGCAAAATCAAACCGTCTGACCATGAGCTGGCCCGTTACTACCTGCGCGCGCTGGATCGCACGCTTGAGCTTTACCGCAAGAGCGGCCGCAAGCTGGTCGTGGCGAATTTTGCGAACATCCTGGTTGGCATCATGGCGCCTAGCGCGCGGCGGCTCATGTGCGACATCTCGCCGTGCGGCGGCGGACGTTGCTTCTTCGCGGTATCGGCAAGAGGCGATTTGTTCCCATGCAGCGAATTCGTCGGCTTGGCGGAATTCAATGGAGGCAATCTGTTCGAGGGTAAGCTGGCGGCGGCGCTGAAATCACCCGCTTTTACCAAGGTCACATCGCGGAAAGCCGAGGACATTAGACCCTGTCGCTCTTGCGCAGTCCGGCATTTCTGCGGTTCTCCCTGCCCCGCGGAGGCGCAGGAGATGAACGGGGGGATGCAACAGCCCGGCGCTTTTTGTGAATTGTACGAGGAACAAGTGCGGTATGCCCTCTGCCTGATAGCGAATGGCCGGGCCGAGGCATACCTCTGGGATGGCTGGGACCGGGGAACCGCGGAGACGTTGAACATAAAAATCCTGTAGGTGAAGCGCCCCGCGTCAAGCCGCGGTGCCTCCTGGCATAGGAGGGTGATTCAGTAGCGGGCGCGGAAAACAAGAAAATGGTGGCGTGTCCGATGAAAGCAAGCATGTATTCATTCCTGGCTGCTCCCCTGAGTGGTCCGGAAATTGAGCGGCGCTCGTTTGCGATCATTGACGCCGAAACCGGCGCCCACGGTTTTGCGCCGGATCAGTGGGAAATTGTGCGCCGCATGCTCCACACGGCCGGCGACTTGAGCCTGGCGCAAGCGGTCCGGTTCACGCCGGATGCTGTGGCAAGCGGCGCGGCGGCGCTGCGCGCGGGCGCGCTGCTTTATGTGGATTCGAACATGATCCGTGCCGGGCTTTCGATGGCGCGGCTGCGTCGGGTTCACGCGAGCTACGCCCCTGGGAAAATCCACTGCCATGTGGCTGATGACGATGTAGCGCGGGAGGCTTTACAGGCGGGGCTTCCGCGCTCGCTGTTTGCCATCCGCAAAGCGCGTGCCATCCTGCACGGCGGTATTGTGGCGTTAGGCAACGCGCCCGTCGCTTTGCTGGAGCTGAACCGGATGATCCTGGAAGATGGTGTGCGCCCGGCACTGGTCATTGGCATGCCGGTCGGTTTTGTTCACGTGGAGGAGAGCAAGGAAGAACTGCTGGCGCTGCCGGTGCCCTCGATTGTTGTGGCCGGCCGGCGTGGCGGCAGTAATCTGGCGGTGAGTGTGGTCCACGCCCTGTGCACGGTGGCAGGTGGCAGAAAATAATTTCTAAACTACTGCGGCTATTGACTTGACTATGCACGGCCAATATGGGACAGTAAAAACATGACAACAGTAACTGTAACACAAGCTGCCAAAGATTTCGCAGGGACGCTTCGCCGCGTCACTGTCGAACATGAATCCGTTGTTCTTAAGCGTGGACGCCGGACCGTGGCCGTCATGTTGTCGCCGGCTGTGTTGGACGCGCTGGAAGACCTTGAAGACATCCGCCAGGCGGACAAGGCAATGGCTGCGTATGACCGCGATCCGTCCGGCGCGATCACGCTGGAAGAATACGAACGCCGACGTGGGAGCAAGGTGTGAAATACACGGTCCGGCTTGATCGAGGCCCTCGGAAGTTCCTCGATGGTCTGCATGGCGACGTCTATGCCCGCATTATTTTTGCATTACGCGCCCTGATCGAGAATCCTCGCCCGCATGGAGTCAAGAAGCTGAAAGGCTACCGCGACTACTGGCGCATCCGTGTTGGGGATTACCGTGTCATCTACACCATTCAGGACGACCGCTTGCTTGTGGTTGTCATCCGCATCGGCCACCGCCGGGAAGTGTATGACTGAAAACCGGTCTTGCCGGAAACCGCCGCCTTGGCCTTGACGGACATAGGAAATTATGACGGAGGGAGAATCATATGTCAGTTCTATTGATACTCAAGCTGAAGAAAATTATCTATAGCGGAGAAAATATTGGCAACGATCTGAGTTTTCAGTTCGATGTGAAAGGGCAGGTTGCACGTGCGAAAACCAGAATTTCTTCCGGACAACACAAATCGTTCAATAAAGTTCTTTTTCATGGAACGTTCGTAGAAGGTTCCGTTAGCCTGCCAATCAGCGTCGTTATTACCGAAGAAGACCCTGTGTTTCATGATACAGGATCAGGATCAACTAACTTTAATGTGCCATTACAAGAGTTTGAACCCCAAACGCATTCTTTTAATGCCAACGTTATCGCCAGCGGTGGAGATAAGGGAAAAACAGCAACATTTACTTTCATGCTGGAAGCGGACGTTCACGTCCTTAAAGTCGAGTTGAATAACGGGGCGTCCCAGACGGTCAATCCGGATGATAAGGTGTTCATCATCCCTGACCCACTGATGCCTCAGCTTATAGCGAAAGTTGTTCCCACGATTTCCGGTTCAGGCCTCAACGCAAAGTGGAAATTGGAGACCACTTATCCGAGAAGAGGCACTCTCGATGACAAGGCCTTCCCCGCCACAGGATTTAAGACCCTTGCCATTGACCAACATTGGGCAATCTACACTGAGTTCAATAACGAGTTCTTCGGTGGCGACGCTACGCTCACCTACGAGATAGACGGATGCGCCCAGCAGACTTTGGAGTTCAAAATCCACGGCCAGAACCCCGACGAGTCAACGGCAAAGTCCTACATCCAAAGTAATCAAGGTATTCATTGGTATGCATGGGCGATTGGCCAGCACGAGAGCCGTCAAGGAACCGCGGTCTACAACCAGTTCAACACAACAACATCTTTTCAGGATGAGCCTAACTTTGGGCCACCGGATGGATGGGGAATGTTTCAGCTCGATTCGGCAAGCGGGCTTCAGATCACGACCGAAATCGTGTGGAACTGGAAAGAAAATGTAGACACTGCAATCTTGCATCTGGGCAGCATCAGGTCGGAGGTCCAAGCTTACTTCGACGCCGTCCAAAGAACCTATCCGAGTGAGTACGAAGCTCCACCAGTGACGTATACAGCACCGGGAACTTCGACGGCCGTGCCTTACTTGGATGCAGCCAACATCCAGCTCTACAACGGCGCCAGCGTAGTTGAAAATCTCCAGAATCCATCTGGCGTCACAAGCCTGTACAGGTCTTGCTGGAAGTTTCATCCAACCAACCCCAGCGGACAGCGCTGGGAGTTCATTCCAAACTCTAACGATTATGTAAAGAAGGTGATTGATGAATATGAAGGCAATGTTCCTTAGCAGCATCGTTTTTGTGCTGGCTGTGTGCTCAGCGCAGGCTCAAGTCATTGATCCTATCCGCGATTATGCCGATAGATATGGCCTTCAAGATCAGTCGGAAATCATCCGCTTGGATGCAGACATCAACGGCAACGGTGAGGATGAAATATTCCTGTCTAGGGAAGGCTTGGTCAATGGTAAGGCTGGCAACATCTGGATCGTGTACGTCACGGCACATGGCGGATATGAGAAGCTGGACAAGCCTATCACGTTTAGGCGGGATGCATTCGTTGTCGATCAGCATCCTGCCCTCGGCCGGAAGGCCCTTCTAACGTATCGACCTAGCGGCGGCGGCAAGGCAAAGCTGGTAGCGCTGCGACTCGAGAACAACAAGGTCAAAGAAGAAGTCTGCGAAGAAGTTGAGCAGGAGGGAGAACAAAGTGACTTCGTTCAGCGTACACTATCGGCCAAGTTGAGAGCCGATGATATCAAAACTGTGCGCGCAACAAGAACTCCAAGCAAGTAGTTCTCAGGCCTACTCCGTGAATTCCGGCCCGCCACCCTGCAGTTTGCTGAAGCGAAGCATCTACCTGCCACCCTCCCAGTTCGAGGCTTGCTTCACTTCCGCTACCCATAAGGATGGAGACACCCATCCGCCTGATCGCTAAAAAATGAGGAGACATCCCCGTTACTATTTATAGTTAGACCCGATTCTAAAAGCCCTTCAACAGGCCGGTATCGGCCTGTTGAAATTTCCAGAAAAAAGTTTCAATTTCCTGTTGACATCACTCAAAGGCGTGGTATTGTGCATTCAGTTCTTTGAAAGATAGTGATTTCATGAAAAGAGGACGGAAGTCCGTGAGAGTCGGACGCGGTAGCGCCGCTGTAACCGGTTACGATACCTCAAAAGCCACCCTGCTTGTCCGACGAAGCCTTGGCGAAGTCGGAAGCGGGGGAAGGCGAGGCAGTAGGACAGAAGCCGGAAGTCAGAAGACGTTTCTTTTCATGCTCATCAGTGATGACCCGGAGGTCATCGTGCTCCTTCGCATTGGAAAGGAGGATGGGGGATGTTCAACCATTGAAGCCTTCAAACTCCTATTGCGGGAGTTTGGAGGCTTTTGTGTTTATGTTCAAGACTTTTACCGTTTTGGTCGTTTTTCTTTTCTTAACCATTTGTTCGCGTGTTCTCGCGGAGGCCACGCCGCCCAAACGGATTGTGAGCCTTGCCCCCAGCTATGATGAGATTCTGATCGAACTGGGATTACAGGACCGGATCGTTGGCGTGACGACGTCTTCCGATTATCTGAAAGAAATCAAGCACGCGGAACGGGTCGGTTTGTGGAGCAAGCCCAACATTGAAAAAATCGTCGCGCTCAAACCCGATCTTGTCCTCGCCACCAGTTTTGCGGGGCAACAATCCGCCGCCGAAAAATTATCCGCATTAGGTCTGCGCGTCGTGGTTCTCGATGAGACGCAGGGCATTGAGGAAATTTTTGCCAAAACCAGGCAGATCGGGGATATCCTCGGAATATCCGCACGGACGGAAGCACTGCTCAAACGCATGCGGGCAACCGTCGCCACAACCAGGCGCTTGACAGCGGCGTTACCTTCGCGCCCGCGGGTCTACATGGAAACCGGCTGTGATCCGTTATTCACTTGCGGCAAGGAATCGTTCATCCACGAGATGATCGAAATCGCCGGCGGGAAAAACATTGCCGGCGACATAGTTCAGCCCTTCCCGCGCATATCATCGGAATTCGTTTTAAACAGCGACCCCGAAGTGATCATTCTCCCCTACATGGGGAGAAATTTCGGCAAAGAGGCGTTAAAGCAAAGAAAAGGCTGGGATAAAATCTCCGCCGTCAAAACCGGCCGCGTCTATGACGACATAGGTTCACACGTTATTACCATCCCTTCGCCCCGGCTGATATTATACGGCCTGCCCGAACTTCTAAAGCGAATACATCCGGAAATCATGCAAGGAGAAAACAAAGAGTGAGTAAAATCATGGGTAACAAAACAGTGTTGGTTATCGGAGGCGGAAATTACGGGACAAAGGCCTGCCGATATTTCAAGGAGCAAAAAGCGCGTGTAATTCTTGTGGACAACGATCCCGAATGCAAGGCGAAAGCGCTTGTGGCCAAGAATGATTTTGTCCTGAAGGACGCGCGGAGCGCCTGGGATTTGGCTTTAAAGCTCAAACCCGATTTCATCGTGCCCACTAACGCGGGCCATACTTGCGGGAAATGGATCAGGGAGTACTTTCGTTTAAAACCGCTGTCCGATTCCATTTCCGATGTGACCAGAAGACTTCCGCAAAGCTTGTTCCTCGGCTTTGACGAACCGAATGCCGCGCTGATTTTCAGCTATATGACCAGGGGAAAATTATGCCGCGAGGATTGTCCGCATCCGCCGACCGAATGTGCCTTAACGCGCGAACCAAGGCCGGCGCCTTTATACAAATTGCTGGAATACGGCGTCTTTGAATTATTCGATTGTGCCAAAATTTTCGTATCCGAACAGATGGCCCCCAGCGTCGGCGCAATAAAAACATCGGAATTTCTGGCATTTGTGAAAGAGATTGAGACGAAAAAACCAAAGACGCTGGCGGTGGGAACAGCCTGCCGCTGCCATGGCATATTGAATTTATTCAAGAATTAAATGTCAGGCAAAAGAAAGGAAGGCGACACCCGCCGGTGGGCGGGCTTCATCAGAAGAGAAACTTGTCAAGAAGAGTTTGTCATTCCCGATTTAATCGGGAATCCAGAACGAGAAAAGATTTGGACTGGATTCCCGCCGGAGTTTACCCCGTGCTTTGACACGGGGCGGGAATGACAGGCCCTGCATTTAACAAAAAGAAGGGGAATGTCATGAAATCAAGCAGACGAATAATGATAGTAGCAATCGGTATCGCAATGGCATTGGTAATTTCAAAAAACAACTTGGCGGCAGAATCCAGCGCCGCGCAACAGGCGACCGCCCAGCCCGCGCCGGTTGCCACCCAGGCGGTCGTTGCGGCCGATATTGTGGTTGTTTCGGCCACGCGCATCCCACAATCCATCCGCGACATAGGTGTCAGCGTTTCCGTTATTCCGCGGGAAAGAATTGAGGAACTGCAGGCGCAAAACGTCGGCGATGTTCTGAAAGAAGTCACCGACGCGCGCGTAAACAGTTACGGCTCCATGGGAGCGCAAAGCGGAATTACCCTGCGCGGCTCCTCCGGACAGCAGGTGCTGGTCATGGTTGACGGCCGGCCGGTTAACGTTGCCTCTGTGGGAATGGCCGATCTTTCCATGTATCCCGTTGATCAGATCGAGCGCATCGAGGTGATCCGGGGACCGGGCTCGGTTCTTTACGGCGCCGGCGCCATGGCCGGCGTGGTTAATATTATCACCAGGGACCCGCCGGAGAAATTTACAAGCGATTTAGCGGCGTCGTATGGCACAAAAAATACGCGTATTCTCCGATTGGATAACGGGGCCAGGATCGGCGACTTCGGTTACCTTGTCACGGCCAGTCAGAATGCTTCCGACGGCTGGCGTGAAAACAGCGCCTGCGACGGCTACAATATTGCCGGAAAACTGGATTATGACATGGCCCGGGAATCGCGGCTGGTCTTGAATTCCGGATTTTCGCGGCAGAACAAAGGCGTCCCCGGCTCCACCAGCTGGCTCTCGCCCAATGCCAAACAGTATGACGAACAGTATTGGTTCGACCTCACGCATAAATATGAGGTGGCAACCAATTCCTGTTTCACCGGCAAAGCCTTTCTTAATCAACACTGGCAGAATTTCAAGAATCCGGACAGTTTTACCGACACCATCAGCCGGAACCAGAAAGCGGGACTTGATCTCCAGCAGACACTTCCGTTGGGCGAGCGCCAACTGCTTCTGGGCGGCATTTACCTGGAAAATGACCATGTGAACATCAAGGACAAACAAGGTGTCTCCCGAATCGGCGGCGACCGCGATCTCTTCACCGGCGCGGGCTTCCTGCAGGACGAGGTATCGCTTATGGATGTGCTGGTCGTGACGCCCGGACTGCGCTGCGACATTCAGTCGAAATGGGGGGCCGAGCTCAGCCCGAAGATCAGCGGCCTCTACAAGATTATCGAAGGCACCAGCTTGAAAGCCTCCATCGGGCGGGGATTCAGGGCGCCTACGGTTAATGAACTCTATTGGCGCGATGATTATTCCATGGGTAATCCCGACTTGAAACCTGAGGAATCATTCAGCTACGACGCCGGAATTCAACAGCAGTTCGGAGCAAAAAGCATGCTTGAAGTTTCCCTGTTCCAAAGCCACATGAAAAACCTGATTGCCTGGTATGATGTTGACGGCAAAGGAATATATACGGCGGAAAATATCAATGACGCCCGCCTGCAGGGTTTGGAAACCGAATTAAGCGTGCAGTTCACCGAAGAAATCTCCGGCGCGCTGAACTACACGTTGCTTGACGCGTGTGACACCAGCGGCAAGTATGAAGGCGACACTCTGACCTACCGGCCGAAGAACAAAGTGGGCGGTCGCCTGGGCTATCAGACCAAATGGGGATTAAAATTGAACGTGAACGCCGACTATACCGACTCGGTTTATACCGACCGGGCCAATACGAAGGAATTGGGCGGCTTTATGAACATCGGCGCTTATGCGGCGCAGACCGTTTTCAAGGGCGTGGAAATTTTTGCGCGCGGCGACAACATCCTGAACAAGCAATATCAGTTGCTTGACGGTTACCCCATGCCCGGCGCAAGCGTGATGGGTGGCGTGAAGGCGACATTTTGAAAAACAGACTTGCACATTGGGCGGCAGCGCTTCTGATTTTAGGCGGCTTGCTGGCAAGCGTAGGCATCATTTCCTTATGTCTGGGTCCGGCCGATATTTCGCCGGCCAGACTTTTGCCGGCGCTTGTGCACGGCGGAGACACGATTGAACGGACCATTCTCTGCGATGTTCGCCTGCCGCGTATTTTGCTTGGCATTGCGGTCGGCGGCGCGTTAAGCCTGGCCGGAGTCATTTTGCAGGGACTGTTCCGCAATCCGCTGGTCGAGCCTTATACCATGGGCATTTCCGGCGGCGCTGCGCTGGGCGTATGCCTGGCCATCCTCTTAAGACTGGGTAAAAATTTCGGTGTCTGGTCTTTGCCGGTGGCCGGCTCAATTGGAGCGGCCGCCGCCATTTTCGCGGTATATTTTTTAAGCATAGGCAAAGGCGGCCTTAATATCCGGAATCTGCTGCTGATTGGAATAATGATAAGTTTTATCTGCTCTTCGCTGATCACACTTATCATGGCGATTTCAAAGGTGGAGGATTTGCACGGCATTATCTTCTGGGCAATGGGCTCTCTGGAACAGCCCAACCCGCTGTTGGTCAGGATCGCGGTGATTGTTTCCGTTGTTGCCTTGGGGATTTCTTATTTCTTCTGCTTGGAGCTTAACGCCCTCTTGCTCGGCGAGGAAGAGGCCTTCCATCTCGGCATCAACATCGAAGCCGCCAAACGCCTGCTCTTTATCCTGGCATCGGTCATTACGGGATTGAGCGTTTCCGTGGCTGGGATCATCGGCTTCGTAGGCCTGGTGGTTCCGCATTTCATGCGCCTTTTCGTGGGCGGTGACCACCGTATTTTGATTCCCGCCGCCTGGCTTTGCGGCGGTGTATTTCTGGTCTTCTGCGACACGCTGGCACGAACGGTTATCAGTCCGACGGAATTGCCCGTCGGCGTTGTCACGGGCTTGCTGGGCGGAATCATTTTTGTCTATGTGCTGTGCCGCCGGCCGGAGGGCAAATCCCGATGCTCGATATAAGCAATCTGACCTGTGGCTATGACTCCGGATTCGCCATCCGCAATATAAATCTGCGCGTGCCGGCCGGCGAAATCATCGGCGTAATCGGCCCGAACGGCTCCGGAAAAACAACCCTGTTAAGGGCCATAACGCGATCGCTGAAACCGGCAAGCGGCGCCATTCGTCTTGAGGGCACAGACATCCGCAGGCTGAAAATCCGGGATCTGGCGCGCAAGATAGCAGTTGTTTCGCAAAGCGCCGAATCCGGTTTTATGACCGTGGAGGAATTTGTGCTCCTGGGCCGAACGCCCTATTACGACCGCTTCCGCTTCCTCGAAACAAAGAACGACCTGAAGATTGCCCGCAACGCCATGGCGTCAACCGACGTGCTCAGGCTCAAGGACCAGATCATGAGCCGGATCAGCGGTGGAGAACGCCAGTTGGCCTTGATTGCGCGTGCGCTGGCCCAGGAACCAAAGCTGTTGCTCCTGGACGAACCGACCACCTATCTTGACATCACCCATCAGGTGGGCATACTCGATCTTATCAGAAGGCTGAACATCAACTTCGCCCTTACGGTGATTATGGTGCTGCACGATCTGAACCTGGCCGGCGAGTACTGTCATCGCCTGGCGCTTTTCAACAAGGGCGCCATTCATAAATTCGGATTGCCTGAGGAAGTGCTTAATTACAGGATTATTGAGGATGTCTATAAAACGGTCGTGATTGTCGAGAAAAATCCTATTTCGCGCAAACCTTATGTCATGGCTGTTTCCGAAGCGGCGCAGGAAGCCAATCGCGAGCATAACAAGGACTAAGGAAATGACTGTCCAACCAAATCTGACTCCGCCCAAAAGCGCCTTTTTTTTCAACTCATGGAGCGGCGGTAAAGATTCATGTCTTGCGCTGCATCGCGCCTGCATGGCGGGCGCCAAGCCGGCCTGCCTGTTGACCATGATCGGCGAAGACGGCATACGGTCAAGATCACACGGTTTGCGAAGAGATGTTATCGCCGCGCAGGCGGCGGCGATGGGCATACCCTTGCTTACCAGATGCGCCACCTGGGCGGGATACGAAGCCGCCTTTATTGATGCGTTGCATGAAATCCGCAAACAAGGTATCACCGCCGGAGTATTCGGAGACATTGATTTTCCGCCCCATCTTGAATGGGAAGAAAAAGTATGCGCTAAAGCCGATATAATTTCTTACCTGCCGCTGTGGGGAGGCGCCCGACCGGCGCTGTTGCATGAGTTCATCACGCTTGGCTACAAGGCTTTGATTGTCCGAGTCAACGAGAACAAGCTGAACAGGAAATTCCTCGGGCGGATAATTGACCGGGACGTGGTCGGTGAGTTCCAGAAAACAGGGGTTGATCCGTGCGGTGAAAATGGCGAGTATCATACTGTTGTTGTTGACGGCCCGATTTTTTCCAGCCCTCTGTCTGTCGAAGCCGGTTCCAGCCTGAACACGGAATGTTCTGGGTATTGCACGATGGATATCCATGTTCGCATTGGCAAGGAGTAAATAAGCGATGATGCACGTTGAAGGTTTTGACGCGGCTTGGTCGGTCATTATAAAGGGCGGCCCGGTGATGTGGCCGCTGTTGATCTGTTCGTTGCTCTCGGTGACGATCACTATCGAACGCCTGCTCTTCTGGTGGCGCCAGCGCATGAGCGCGCGCCGCGAGGAATTGCTGGATATGCTGTTGCAGCGCACGGAGTGCGGCGAATTCGATCAGGCCATCCAAATCGCCTGTCGTTATCCGTTCGCCGCAACGCGTATTCTGGCGGCGGGTCTGAAGCACCACGCATACGGCCTGGAAGGCAGTCTCGAAGTGGCCGCCGGCGATGAAATCGCCCGCATGAAATACGGCCTGACGGCATTGGATACCGTCATTACCTTGGCGCCGCTCCTGGGCATTCTTGGCACGGTGATGGGGATCATTCACTCCTTCCGCATCCTGGAAGCCGTGGAGATCCAGGATCCGAGCGCGGTAATCAGCGGCCTGGCGGAGGCGCTGATTACCACAGCGGTCGGACTTATTATCGCCATGGTGACGCTGGTGCCTTATAATGTGCTGGTCAGTAAAATCCAGCGCGAAGCACGGCGTTTGGAGCAAATCATTGCCCAGTTCGAAGTGGCTTATAAGAAAGGACTGGAATATGCGGATAACCACCGGCTACGAAAACCGGAAGGCGCGCATTGAGTTGGTCAATCTGATTGATATCGCCTTCGTCATCCTGGTGTTTTTCATTTACGCGGCGATTTCGATGACCCTCTCGAAAGGCCTGAAAGTGGCCTTGCCGGCGGGAGTGGCCGACGCGGGCAAGCAGCAACGCAGCATCCGCATAACACTGGCCGATGACAATACCATCCGGCTGGACAAGGAGTTCTGCGATCTGGACACTTGTGTTAAAAAAGTCGCCGCGGCCTCCCGCAGCGGTTCCTGCGCCGTGTTGATCAGCGGCGACCGCAGCGCCGACCTGGGCGCAGGCATCGAACTGTTGTCGCGGTTGAAGGAAGCCGGTATAGCCTCGGTGGCCTTCGAGGTAAAAAAGCAGTAATTAAATATGACCCAAGATTCGTATAACAGTTCTGCATACGGATCAAATCTACGCGATTATATCGCGGGCCTGTTGCTCGCGTTGCTGTTTCATGTTTGCCTGTTGACAATCATGGCGGGCTTGTGGGGGGGCACCACAACCCAGGCGCGGCCGCTGTTTCAGTACGGCGAGTCCAGCCTGGCCATGACATTCGTTGTGCCCCCTTCTGCCGGAGCAGTTACAATGCCGCCGCAAGGGGCGCCGCCTGTTGCTGCGCTTTTCTTTACGGAGCCTGAGGTAGAAGAAAAAGCGCCGGCTTCGGTTGCTATCCCCGATCCACCCGTTCAACCTCCGGAATCCCGGCCTGCGCCGGAACAGCCGGCGGATGCCGTAGAAGCTTCGTCTGATCTCACGCAGACCGAGTTGGCGGATAATGCTTCTTCGGGCACGTCGCCCACTCAATCGGGAGATGGCGCCGCGCCGCAATCTGACGCCGATGAATTCAGCAAGGGAATACAAGGGCTGTCCCGGATGTCCGCGGGTGTTCGTCCCGTTTATCCGCTGGGGGCGCGGCACCGCGGCGAGCAAGGCAACGTTACGGTGCGCGTGCAGGTTGGTGCGGATGGGCGGGTAAAGAGGGCAACCATTGCCATGTCCAGCGGTCATCTTGAACTCGACCAGGCGGCGCTCAAGGCCTTGCGGCGCGCTTGTTTTGTGCCTGCCCGGAGGAACGGCAAGCCGGTGGCATCCGAGTCTCTGATTATCTTCCGTTTCCAGCTTGTAAACTGATTTCAAACCTGAAATATATCCGCGCAGGACGCCAGTTTCCGGTAACCGCCGCGCGTGACCAGCACGGTATCTTCAATCCGCACGCCGCCATGCTGGAAATAATACAGCCCCGGCTCCACCGTGACCACATGCCCCGCGCGCAAACGCCCCGGCCGCAGGCTGAGCGACGGCGCTTCATGCACCTCGAGTCCGATCCCGTGCCCGGTCGAATGAATGAATCCCTGGGCCTTACCTTCCAGGAGACCCGTCTTGAACCCGTGGCGCGCCAGCGCGGCGACCGCCGCGAGGTGCACGCGCCGTCCGCTCACACCGGCGCGAATTTTCGCCAGGGCCGCGGCCTGGGCCGCTTTCACGGCAGCATACATTTTTTTCAACGCCGGTGACGGCGTTCCTTTCACCACCGTGCGCGTCAAATCTCCCCAGTACCCGTGTTCGAGATGCCGGGGAAAAATATCAATCACGATGCTCTGGTGCGCGCGCAACGGGCCGTGGCCGATGCCATGCGGGGTTGCCGCCTGTCCGTCGCAAGCTACGATCGTTCCCTCGCCTGTGCAATTGTGATCCACCAACACGCGGTAAATGGCACGCCGCACGCGTTCGGAAGTCAGTAACCGACCCCGAACGCGCAAGCGGTTTTTTTTATCCACGCGGGCGCGGGCAATCAGACGGATGGCGGCGCGCATCGCCTGAACCGCGGCGCGTTGACAAGCCGTGATCCGGCCCACTTCCGCGCGCGTCTTGATCGCCCGCTCGGGGACCAGCGGCCCGTCCGCGACAAACAGGCGCAGGCCGGCGCGACGGAGTTGATCGGCCGCACGCACGGGAAAATCCGCTGCCACGGTGACGGTACGAATGCCCAATTCCCGTAACAGGCCCACGATCCATCCGCTCAACGCGCCGCGCAGAGCGCGTGGAATGCGCAAGGCATCCGGCGAATACACCTGGATATCCGGCGCAACGCGACGCGCCAGTTCACGGTCAAGCAGAGAAACAACCAAATATTTTTTTGACGCCTGTTGCACGTACACCACGGGATCCGGTACGGAAAAGCCTACGCGATAGCGAATATCGGGCTTTGTCTGGGGCGACCCCATAGCCAAAATCGCACCTGTTAATTGCTTGCCCATAAAACTGGCCTTGCACCCTTGTATTTACTGGTGTTTGCCGCTGTCCGCGCCTTCTCCAAAAGGCTAATCACACCACGTCGTTTGCATGTCCTGCGCGGGGTCCATGCAAATCGTCATTTTGTATATGCTTCATTTGGTGGTTTTTAAATACGTTTATACAATATACGGTGGTTTTAAAAAATAAAGCAAAAAACAATTTTTTTTACTTGTTAGATGGACACTGAACGATTAATTTCGAGCCTATAAAGGCTTGAGAGACATGCAAGAGGGGTTGTTAATAACTTGTTGATAGATTGAAAACAGATCGGCCTGGGTGTTGCGAAGATGGTTGTAAACAGGCCGTGGAATGATATTGCCTCCCGTTGGTCTCGCCTCGCCTTCATTGCTGTTGTTTTTAATGTTTGTGTATTTTTACTGCCGATTTTTCAAGGAAAAAAACAGCAATCAATAAATAATTAATATTGATGCCGGTTACCGTTTGCGTTTAAACTTAGCCTCATTTACGGATTGGCCTATTTTGGAGATTCCCTTGACAACAGTCCATCTTGAAACGACCTGGCCAAAAATCTGCCAGGCGCTGAAAGAGCAATTGAACGCGGATGTGTATGCGCGCTGGATCGCGGTAATAATCCCCGGAAGTTGGAAGCGGATACGCTGGTGCTGTCGGTCAGCAACGACTTCTACCAGTCCTGGCTGGAAGAAAATTACCTGCCGCTGATCAAGGACGCGGCCAGCCGGATTTGCGGTTGCGACTTGAAGGTTATTTTGGAGGTCCATCCGGAAGCGCTGTCCGCCGCACCGCCGGCCAAAGCGACCATAAAGAACCCGGCCGTTGACCGGCCAGGTTCCGCCAGGGCACTGCGCCCAGGCGATAAAGTGGGGCCGGGCGCAGGCCCGCTGAATCCAAAATACCTGTTTGCGTCTTTCGTGGTGGGGCCTTCCAACGAGTTTGCCCACGCCACCGCACTGGCCGTGGCCCAGGCTCCCGGGAAGGCCTATAACCCGCTCTTCATTTACGGCGGCACGGGGCTCGGTAAAACGCACCTGATGCAGGCCATCGGACATTATGTGCACAACCATTCCAAAGCGCACGTTAATTATATTTCCTGCGAAGCGCTGATGAACGAATACATTGACTCGCTTCAGAACCGGCGCGTCAAGTACTTCCGCGATAAATACCGCAACACCGACTTGCTGTTGATTGACGACATTCATTTTCTGACCAAAACGGCGGCCCTGCAAGAGGAATTTTTTCATACCTTTAATGTCTTGTACGACGCCCATAAGCAGATCGTCATGACCAGCGACCGGCCGGTGAATGAAATCTCGCACCTGGAACAGCGGCTGGTCTCGCGTTTTGAGTGGGGCCTGGTAACGGAGCTGATTCCACCGGACTTCGAGACCCGCATGGCCATTCTGCGTTTTAAACAGCGGTCCCTGAAAATCCAGTTGCCGGAAGACATCATCGTTTTCATTGCCACCCATATCCAGTCCAATGTCCGCGTCCTTGAGGGGGCCCTGATCCGGCTGACCTCATACGCTTCGCTGTATCGCAAACCGGTGACGGCCCAGCTGGCTGAGCACCTTTTGCAAAGCACGCTGGATCAGGAAAAGAAGGAGCCGGTCACTCTCATGGTCATTCAGCGCAACGTGGCGGAATATTTCGACATTCGCCTGGCGGACATGACCAGCGCACACCGATCCCAGAGTGTGGCCTTGCCGCGTCAGGTGGCCATGTATTTGTGCCGCACGCTGACGACCTCCTCGTTTCCGGAAATCGGCATGGCGTTCGGCAAGACGCATGCCACGGTTTTGCATGCCTGCCGCCGCGTCGGTCAGCGAATGGAAAAAGATACTCAATTAAAACAGGCCGTCGGCAAACTTGCGAAACAGATTGAATTAAATCCTGTTAAATGACCGTTGATATATTGCATACAGGTTGATTATAAAACTGATGATAACCCGGGATTTAATATTTTACATTCATACATAAACAGGATTAACTTTTTTATTAACACACCCACTGACAGTTAAATAATCAGCGTGTATATAACCAATAATTACTTATCACCAGATTGAACAGACATAATACGACGAATAGATATATAATTAAGCTAATACTATTAGCAAAGGAGTTATTATGAAATTTGGAATAACCAAGGAATCTTTTTTAAAAGGTCTGCAACAAGTTCAATCCGTAATCAGCACCCATTCCACACTTCCAATTCTGTTCAATGTTTTGCTGAAAGCGGAAAAACAGAAACTATCGCTGGTGGCCACGGACCTGGCGGTGAGCATCCGATGTAACGTGGAAGCCAATATTAAAAAAACCGGCGCCAGCACGTTTCCCGCCCGGCGCCTGCTGAGTATTATCCGCGAACTACCACAGGAAGAAGTGGAAATCGAGGTTACGGATAGCAATGTAGCTTCCATTCAATGCGGATCCTCGGATTATAAAATATTTGGCCTGGCGGCGGACGAATTTCCACCGTTACCGACTTTTGATGACAGCCGGTCGGTGACCATCAATCAGGGTACGTTCAAGGAAATGCTAAAAAAAACGGTGTACGCGGCTTCCATAGATGAAAGCCGGCAAATTTTGAATGGAATTATGCTGGGCATGCGCGAGCAAAAATTGACCATGGTGGCAACGGATGGCCGGCGACTGGCATTGGTCGAGCAGGAACTTGAGGTGCCACCAGACGTGCAAAGCGACCTGGTCATTCCCACGAAAACCGTTAATGAACTGATCAAAGTGCTGGGCGATGAAGGCACGGTCAAGATTCAAGCGCTTCCCAATATGGTGGCCTTTGATATGGGGGAAGTTCTGATCACATCCAAGCTAATCGAGGGCAGTTATCCTAACTTCAAACAGGTTATTCCCAGCCAGTGCGAAGAACATATTGCCATAGATCGCGAAAATCTGCTGGCCGCCGTTCGGCGCGTGGCCCTGCTGACCAGCGAAAAGAATCCGTCGGTCAAGCTGACCTTTGCCAAGAACCAGGTTCAGATTGTCGTTGTAACTCCGGATGTTGGCGAGGCGCACGAGTCCATTCCAATCAAGTACACGGGCAAGTCAATTGCCATGGCCTTCAATCCGGAATTCCTGATGGATCCGCTCCGCAACCTGACCAGTGACGAAGTGGCCATCGAGCTGGTGGATGAAATGAGCCCAGCCGTCATCAAGTGCGACATCCCCTTCCTATACGTCCTTATGCCGCTAAGGCTGAATTAACCCCATCGTTCTCCATCATGACATCAAATGACGTGGGGTTAATACAAAAGGCGTCTTCCGAGGCGCCGCCCGGTTACGCGGCGATTGACCTGAAGGCGCGCGTGATCACCGCGGCGGACGGCACATCCGCGCAATACTCCTAATGGGAGAAAGAAGAGAACACGACCCTTTCCCATCTATTCTCCGTGTCTTCGTGACTCCGTGGTGAAAAATCTTTAATGATTTATCATGTCAAACCGGGAACGGCACGGGACTACGACGCTGTGCGATCATGTCTGCGAAACGGATCAAGCCGGCGATATTCAGCATGGCAGAACTCGCCGAAGTCCCGGCGGATGCCGGCGCCGTCGTAGTAAATCGGCTCCAGCTTTACCTCAATCAGCCCGCCGTCTTTTGTGCAGCAGGCCGCTAATATTTCACGAATCTCGGCGGCCAGGGCTGCCCGGTTGCCTGCCGGCAGAGTGGTCTGCACATCCGCACATGTCTCGAAGCAAACACGCCCCTTCAGCTCGGCCAGTCGCGGAATGGGGAACACATTCGGTTGCATCAGGTTGAGCACGTCCACTCCCGCCTCGATCATCATCGGCGCCAGCGGCAGTATCTGCCCGCAGGAATGGAACCACACGTCTATTCCGGCCTGATGAATAGCGTCAAATATCTCGCGATAGACCGGCTGGAAAACGGCGGCGAAACTCTACTACGTGAATTGAATCTGGCGCCCTGAAGTAGAGTCTCGCCGACTCGACACACTTCAGGGCAGCCACGCAGTGTGTTTCGCCTTGCGAAACTCTACTGCGTGGCGGAGAGGGGGGGATTGCTGCGATCATCTCCCGATGATCTTGCCCCTGCGGGGGCAGTCGCTATGCTCCTGCCATTACCGCCGCCTACCCTCGGCGTCGGTAAACGAACCCCGGTGCCCGGGGGTTCTCATCCCCCGGCAAAAAAGCGGAGAGGGGGGGATTCGAACCCCCGGTACTGCCATACCCCCTAAATATGCGTTTTTCCTAAGAAATAACCACCAAAAAACATCGTTGACACGGGCACACGTTATGACTATTGTTATGACTAACCCTAAAAAGGAGGTTGTCATGGCTTCGATCCACCACATGAGACGTTCACCGTTTTGGTATTGCGCTTTTTATCTACCAGATGGAAGCCGATCATTCAAGAGCACAAAAACCAGCGATAAGCGAAAAGCGACGGCAATCTGCTTGGAATGGGAACAGGCTTCCCGCGAGGGCAAGGAGGGCCGGCTCACGGAGACGCAGACACGGAAAGTCATGGCGCGTATCTTCGCCGTGGCGAACCAGGACAAGCTGCCATGCGCAACGCTAACCGATTTTCTGAAGACATGGCTTCGGAAGAAGTCTTTAGAGGTTGCCGACTCCTCACACGAGCAATACCGCATTACCGCGAAAGCGCTTCTCTCCCACTTCGCGGCCAAGGCCAACAAACCGGTTGACGCGATCACGCGGCGCGACGCGGCGAGCTTCCGGGACGCTCTCGCCGAACGCCTGGCCGGA
>JAHIMN010000135.1 GCA_018896395.1 Verrucomicrobiota bacterium
ACGAGGCTGAGGCGCTCAACGTCAACGTGCCGTTCGTAAGCGGCTGGGCCGGAATGGCCAGGAACGTGATCGTATTGTTCGTTACTATCGTGATGTCCGCCGTCGTCGTCTGATTGGTGATCGAATAATTCGTAGCCGCTGTGCCGCTCAACGCCAGACTGCTCAACGTGACCGTCTTGCCAACCCCCACATTGGCAGTATCAAACGCCGCGCTCGCGCCACTATAATCCACCGCAACATCATCACTGCCAACGATACCATTCGTTGTCCCATACGAACTGATTATCGCCGTCGTATTTCCGTCATACACCTTGTTGCTGGCCGTCATTCCGACCAAACTCAGAGCTTTATTGGTCACCACGAGGGTGCCGACTTGAAAGCCCTGGTACATTGGCTCATTGACCGTGCCGCTCACCGCGTAACTCCCCACATTCGTCGGCGCCCAACTGTTTCCGTCATACGTAATATCCACCGTCTGCCCCGCCGGCACCGTCGTAGCGGTCACCGTCATCGCGCTGCCGTCGTATGTCTGATTCAGGTTGTTCAACGTTACCGCCGCGATCGCTTTGGTGACATTGAAAGTATTGGTCACGTTGGGGGCCGGATTATATTGGGCATCACCCGCCTGGGACGCCGTGATGCTCACCGAACCGGAATTAGTAAAGGTCAGGTTCGTCAGCACGGGAATCTCCCCCGGCCCGCTCTCCACCGCAAAGCTCACCGTCAGACTCGACGACGCCGTCGCGCTTAAGCCCACCGTGTTCGTGGTTATCTGATCTGAAATTGCCGGAAACGTGATCGTCTGGTCCCGCATGACCACGTTTAAGGCGACGGACACCGTCTGGGTTGCCCCGCCGCCGTTGGTCGAAGCAATGGTAATCGTCGTGTTGCTCGTCGCGCCCACCGCCCAGTTCGTTATTGAATTGGAGTACGTCACCGTAATCAAGTTGGTGGCAAATGCTTCCACCGTGCCGTTACTCGGCGTGCAGGAAAGAATCCAGTCATTGGTGATGGCGCCCGTATAGTTGAACGAGCCCGCGCCAGCGTTGATCACCTGGAAACTCTGACTCGTCGGTGTCAGGCCCACATAACTTGAGTTCGACAGGCTCGTCGGCGCCACCTGCATGTTCATGATATTTATGACCACGGCTACCGTCTGCGTGTCATACTCCCCGTCGTCCGTATTCGTCGCCACCACCGACACTGTCGCATTGTAGGCGCCCGCCGCCCAATTTTCCGTGTCCGCGAATGTCAGCGTCACTGTGTTCGTCTCATACGCCGCCACCGGTCCCACCACCGGCGACGCCGTCACCCACGTCTGATTCGTCTGTACCTTGTAGTCAACATCTGTCACCCACACGTTCCGCACCTTAAATGTCTTCCCTCCCGCCGTCTTCCCTGCAAACACGTTCGTCGACAACGCCGATGGAATCACGATCACGGGGAACTGATTCGTATTCATGGCTGCCACGGAAACATTGTCCAGATAGCTCGTCATAGAGCCGTTATAAATATCAAATCCCGCAAAATTCGTCAGATTCGTGTTGATAAACCCAATGGTATTCGTAACCAAGACCCCGTCGGAATACAAATCCCAATTGATTTGCGAGAAATCTTCATAAATGTTGATCCGCACCCAATTCGTCCCGTTCGTCGAAATTTGCACGTTGTTCGTCGCCACCACCCAGCTTAAAGAGTTGGTCGGCGAGGGATTGGTGGCGGGGCCATTATGCACCATAAAATAACCGTTGGAGTTGATGTAGAACATCGCCGCCATGTTCGTGTCCACAATGGGCGGGTTCGTGCCGTCGTAAAACACCGCGCGCAGATCCATCTGAAGCCAGATATTCGTGCTTGGTGCGTTCGTTTCAAACCGATTGGAGAGCGTGCAGTCCACCGGAATCATGGCGGCGTTGGTTCCCGTGCGGACGGTATTGATCTGCACAATGATATTGCTGGAGGACCCGTACCAGCCGTTCGTGCCGTAAATCAGGGGAGTGCCGTTGGTGTAGGTTTCGAAGTTGTCATAAAAATTGGTCAAAGTCGAGTTGGTGGTCCCCGCGAACACACCGCCGGGCGAGGCAATCATGGCGATCGCCATTAGGATGGGCAGAGCGCACGGTCCGATCAAAAAACCAAAAATATTCCGGAAAGTTGTGATCCGACCCATATCAGAAAACTTTCATTAAGACAGCGCCCACTATGGCTTTATGCGCGCTTGTTACAAACTCGTGTAAATATCGCATGCTTTCATAATCATGTCAACATAAAAAATGAAGAAAAAGTAACCCCCCTCAGTTATGTGGGTATTTGCCGAAATGGCGCGACACAAGGTCGCGCCCTACGACGGCAACAGTAGGGCCTCAGCTTGCTGAGGCCATTGTTTCCCGCCCCCACGTAACTGACCCATTACAAGAAAAAAGCGGGGTATCTCCGGACCATACACAATATATGGTTGCAGGCCTTCCATCGCAAGCTTCCGTGTTTACCGGGCCACCGGTGTTTGCCGGGCCACCGGCATACGCGGCATCGAAGCCGGACGCCGCCCTTTCGGCATGGCGGGCATGGTGGACCAGAGAATATCGCGGCTCATTTTCAACTCGGCCAATTCCTGGTCTGCATCTAAAATCCGGTTAATTTTTTTCTGCCCCTCGATCATGCGCGCACGGGTAGATTTGATCTCCGGGTTGGTCGCATAGAGTTGCGCCTGCCGCTCGGCGATCTGGCGCTTGGCCTCTTCAATCTTGGCGCTCGTCTCCATGACCTTCTTGATAAAATCCGCGCCGATCTCAGCGGAGAACGGGGACATCCGGCCCGCGGCGTTGGTGCCACCGGTGTTGACCGGGCCACCGGTGTTGACCGGGCCACCGGCAGTCTCGCCTGGCGGCGCAAACATGACCGGCGCGGGCTGGAGATCGGACTTCGGCGCTTTTTGCGGCTCCGCCGCCCAACTGCTCAAAACTATTGCCAGCACGACCGCGCCGCAGCCTGCAAACTGATGGATTAATTTCATGGGTTCACATCCTCTTTTTTAGCTGTCCAATATGGTTCACTTCATTCACATACCGCCATAATGCCCAAAAAAAAATCCAATGCAAGCGAAATATGACATAAATATAAGGGCACCATTCCCGCAATTCGCTAACTGCTTGACTTTGCCGTCCGCCATATTATATTAATTGTAAAAGATAAAAGACGGAAAAAATTCCAGATTCCAAATTCCAAGGAATAGTTAAATTTCAATAAAGACAAAATAAATCCTGGTTTTCTATCCGTTTTTTTCCTTTGCCTTAATTGATTGCGTTTTCCTGGAATTTGGAGCTTGGAATTTGGAATTTTGTTGGGGTGATATGCAACCAGCCGATAATATCCTTTTGTTTCTTACCCCGCCCCGGATCATCCCGCCGCTGGACCCGGACTTCCGGCCGGCCGTGGCGGCGCGCCGGGCGTTCCAGGCGGATGTCGCCCGATCCGGCCAGGGCGTGCCGCTTGTGATCGCCGTCGAAGCCGATAACGGCGCCATCTCCAGTTATCAAACGAACGTGTTTCCCGAGAAGCATAAACGGTTTGCGTCCAACTTCCCCTATGTCGAACGCATCGTAAAGTTTCTACTCTGGCAGAGGGGCGGGTGGCGCGTGGTTGTCGGCGGTCCCCAAGCCGTCGGGCAACACATCCAAAAAATCTACTCCCCAACCGGCGCCCGTGCCTTCGATGTGGACCTGATGAGTACCGTCTACGACCGGCTTTTTGTCATTGAAATTACCACGAGCAAGGGCGTGCCACCCGACAATTCCACGGCCAAACAACTGGGCCGGCACCTGGAAGGCTGTCGCATTGGATTCGACCTGGGCGCCAGCGACCGCAAAGTAGCGGCAGTCATTGATGGCAAATCAGTGTTCAGCGAGGAAGTCATCTGGGACCCGAAGGGGCATGCCGATCCCCAGTATCATTTTGATGAAATCAACGCGGCGCTTAAGAAGGCCGCCTCCTATCTGCCGCGCGTGGACGCGATCGGCGGATCCTCCGCCGGGATCTACGTCAACAACAGCGTGCGCGTGGCCTCGCTCTTCCGGGGCGTGCCGAAACACCTGTTCGAACAGCGCGTACGCGGCCTGTTCCAGGAACTGCGCAAGACCTGGGCTAACATCCCGTTCGAGGTGATCAACGACGGCGAAGTGACGGCCCTGGCGGGCTCCATGTCGTTGGACGTCAACCGCGTGCTGGGCATCGCCATGGGTTCCAGCCTGGCCGGGGGTTATGTGGATAAGGACGGTAACCTGCCGGGTTGGCTCGACGAGTTGGCGTTTGCGCCGGTGGATTACAATCCAACCGCGCCGGTGGATGAATGGTCGGGAGACATTGGCTGTGGTTCGCAGTATTTCTCGCAGGTGGCGGTCAACCGGTTGGCCGTCAAAGCCGGCATTCCCCTGCACAAGGAAAAAACACTGGCCGAACGCCTGAAAGACGTGCAGGCGCTCATGGACAACGGGGACCCGCGGGCGCGGGCGATCTTTGAAACCATCGGCGTGTATTTCGGCTATACCGTCGCCCACTATGCCGATTTCTATGACATGGCGCACCTGCTGATGCTGGGGCGCGTTACGTCCGGACTGGGTGGCGACGTGCTATTGAGCACGGCCAACCGGGTGCTCCAGCAGGAGTTCCCGGAAGTGGCCGCCCGGGTGCGCCTGGCCGTCCCGGATGAGGCCAGCCGACGCGTTGGCCAGGCCATTGCCGCCGCGAGCCTGCCGGCTCTGCAGAAGGGCTAAAGGCTGTTGGCTGTAGACTGAAGCCAGACGACGGAAGACGGATACCGGAAGACAGACCACGCGGGACGCGTGGCAAGTTTATCCCGCGTTGCGCGGGACGACGGAAGAAGCAAACGCCCAGCACCAGGCTCCGCCGGAGTGCTTCGCCCAGGCGAGTCGAACGCCGAACGCCATTAGTGTGACGAATGGGAAATATTGCGGTTGGCCATGGCAACCGTTGCATTGCGCTTAAGGCGAGATAGGCCGGAGCGATAAATCGCCGTGCCACGGAATCTTTGCTGAAAGTCAGCCTTACTCAGGGCCAGGCATTGTTCGGCCGTTGGCATGGGTATGCCGACAGGATTGAATTCCGGTAGAATGGCGTCAACCCCCGCCTGGTTGTAAGGGCACACGGCCGTGCATCGGTCACAGCCAAAAAGCGAAGAGCATAGAAACGGCCGCAGGTCTTCCGGAATCGCGCCCTTATGTTCGATCGTCAGGTAGGCAATACAACGCCGCGCATCCACGAGACCATCAGGCTGAATAGCGCCGGTGGGACAGGCGTCCACGCACCGCCGGCAGTTGCCGCACCGGTTAGGCACGGGTATAGATGGCACCAGTTTCAGGTTAACCAACAATTCGCCTATGAACAGCGTGCACCCCCATTCCGGATTCACCAGACTGCCCTGCTTGCCAATCCAGCCCAGGCCGGCGCGCACGGCCCATTCGCGCTCCAGCACGGGCGCCGAATCCACGCAAATTCGCGCCGCCAGGGGAACTCGGCTTTGAGCGCCCAAGCGCCGCGCTAATTGCTTCAGTTTCCCGCGCAAGACATCGTGGTAATCACGGCCGCGCGCATAATTAGAAAACGGGGAGATCGTCGGGTCGGCCGGATAACGAGCGGCAACGACAATGACCGACTTGGCCTCCGGCGCTACCAGCATGGGATTTAAACGTAATTCGGCATGGTGCGCCAAATAATCCATGCCGGCGGCATAGCCACGGCTCAGCCAATTCTGGAAACGATCGAACGTCTGGCACGGCCCAACCGTGGCAAAGCCGACGGCGGAAAAACCCAGACGGGCGGCTTCCTCGCGGATAAGAGACGCCAACGGCATAAATTCCAAATTCCAAATTCCAAATACCAAGGAAAATTAAAATTCCAAATAGCGGCAAACACAAACAAAACGAAAATGTTTTATTTTTCTTTTCTGGCATTTTCCTGTTTGCTTGGAATTTGGAATATGGAATATGGAATTTTCTCCAATACCTCGGCAACAACCTCGGCAACGGTTTTCCCCGTCGTATCCACTTGGGCCGGAATGGCATCGTAGAACGGTTGGCGCGCCATGAGCAATTTTAGGATGCGCCCGGCTTTATCGCCTTCTTCCAACAATGGACGATGATTGGAACCGGACACGCGGTGGATAATCTCATCGGACGTAGCCTTCAGGCAGATGACGTGGCCCGTGGCGCTTAAATCGCGGATATTGTCAGGATTGAGCACAATACCACCGCCCGCTGCGATGACCAGGTTGCTCCGGCGTGACAATTCGACAACCAGATCCCGCTCCATGCGGCGGAATACCGGTTCGCCGTCCTCGGCAAAAATACGCGGGATCGGCTTGCTGGCGCGCGCTTCCAGCTCGATATCCATATCTACATAATCACGTTTCAGCTGGTCTGCCAGTGCGCGGCCAATCGTAGTCTTGCCGGTCCCCATGAATCCGACGAGCACGATATTAAGGGAAGTATGCATTACGAGTGTCCAGTGTCAAGTATGGGAGTATGGGTGTAATGGAGTGTGGGAGTGCAGGAGCAATCTCTTTACGCCCATACACCCAAACACCCTTACACCCATACTTACTTATCTCCCGAACCAATTCCTCTCAGAGTCCCTGAGCCAGCCAGGCCATATAGGCGGCCGACCAGCCTTTGCCCCACAAAATCCAGACAATGGCGGCCAGTGCAATATAGGGACCAAATGGAATTTTGCTGGCCATGGTTTTACGGTGACTCACTACCAATGTCATGCCTACGACCGCTCCCGCCAGCGAGGCGCCCATGACGGTAAATAACACCGCTTTCCAACCCAGGAAAGCGCCGAGGGCGCCCAGGAGCTTGACGTCCCCCATTCCCATGGCCTCTTTTCGAAACACCAGGGTTCCAAGCGTTGCCACGAGCCAAAGAAAAATAGCGCCAATCGCCAGTCCACTGACCGATGCACAGAAACCGGTATAAGCAGTTGTCTGACCGTGCAGGGATGGCACCAGGAGACTCAGGATCGGCCCCGCAATCATCCCGCCGACCGTCAGACGATCAGGCAGAATCATAAACTCGAAATCAATGAAGGTGCCGATAATAAGGCCGGTGGCCATCAGCCAGTATATAGGGGTACGCGCGTCAAACCCGAATTTCAGCCAGATGAGCAGAAACACGATAGCCGTCAGAAATTCCACAAAAAAATAACGTGACGTAATACGCCGGCCGCAATGCCGGCACTTCATTCCAAGGATAAAGAAACTGAAAAGCGGTATATTGTCGTACCAGGCGATGGCGTGTTCGCAATGCGGGCACCGGGAACGCGGGGTCACGACGGAGATGCCGCGCGGAATGCGGTAGATGCAGACATTGGCAAAACTGCCGATGCACGCCCCGGTAACAAAACCAATAACTGCAAAATACACATCCATCCAGAATGGCAGTAGCATGATCGTCCTTTCAATGCAGAATGCAGAAATAAAACCAGTTTGTAGCTATTCCGCAAATCGCGCGACGCCGTCTGTTATGATTTATTTTCTGCCTTTTGCCTTCTGCCTTCTGCCTTTCTTCCATACACTGCCTCTTCCAGCGCGCAACGCATAACAGCAACGGGCGCCTCACGCCCGGTCCAGATGGAAAAGGAAAGCGCACCCTGGTGCATGAGCATGCCGAGACCATTGGACGTTCGCGCGCCGGCCTCACGCGCCGCGCGCATCAACACGGTTTCCGGAAACATGTAAATCAGATCGTAAACCCGCTGGCCGCTGTGAAACGCATCCGGCGGAAGGACCGCAGGCTCCCCAATGTGCATCCCCATCGGCGTGGCATGCACAACCAACTCGGCCTCCCGGCACGCACGGCGCCAGGCCTGCGGCTCCGTGCCAACCGCAGAAATATCGGTCTTGAGCCCGAGCGCGCGCAGGTCCGCTTCTAATCCGGCCAGCCGGGTACCATCCGCATCGGCCAGCATGAGGCGCCCGGCGCCCGCCGCGGCGCAGGCAAAAGCCACCGCGCGGCCGGCGCCGCCGCAACCCAGCAGAAACAGGGAAAGTCCCTTGACCGATAGATCAAATGCTTCGCGTATGGCCCGCAAAAAACCTTCACCGTCCGTGCTGAAGCCTTTCAGACCGCCGGCGGTGATTTTTACGGTATTAACCGAACCCAAACGCCGTGCGGCTTCATCGAGGTCGGCCAGTCCGCGAAACGCGACCTCCTTGAGTGGCACCGTCAGGTTAATGCCGACAAACCCCATCTCCGCCATGACCGGCAAGGTTTGCATAAGCTTTTCGGGCGGCACATCGAACGCCAGGTACACAGCATCCATGGCCAGCGCCTTAAACACCGCATTCTGCATGCGGGGCGAAAGCGAATGGCTGATCGGATGCCCGAGGACGGCGTATTTTTGTGTTGCAGGAGTGATGGTCATGGCAATTCCAGAGATCAGAGGTCAGAGATCAGAGGTCAGAAATTTGTCTGGATGACGGGTCATTGCCCCTAACATCTTGCCAACCTCTTGACACAGTGCGGTTAATTCTTTATGCTTTTGATCGTTGATCTAAAAACAATCTCGTGCAAAATCCAATGAGGAATCGGTCTCGCTATTCTCCCCGTCGCAATCCGTCAATTTGCTGACAAAATGTGCCTCATATCTCCTTTTGGCCCACGCCTCTCGAAGATTCATGCATACAGAACGGGACGAACGGCGAATCTGTCCAATAAGAGCATACCGTTCTTCTGGAGGAAACCTTTTGCTAATTTCAAATATCCGCATGGCCAATTCATAGGCCTTTTTATACACGGTTAAATCTTTAGCGGATTTCAACTCCATATCAATATCCTGTTCTTATCTTTCTGACCTCTGTCCTCTGATCTCTGACCTCTATTTCATCGCGCGGCTCATCAGGACCCGGTTGACGCAGTTCAAGTAAGCGGTGGCGCTCGCCTGGACGATGTCGGTGCTGGCCGCCTTGCCGCTGACCACGTCGTCGCCAAAGGCCACGCGCATGCTGACCTCGCCCTGCGCGTCCTTCCCAATGGTCACGGCCTGAATGGCATACTCCAGTAGTTTACCCTGCACCCCCGTAATTCGGTCAATGGTCTTAAGCGCGGCATCCACCGGCCCGTCGCCGCAGGCGGCGTCCTGGATCACGTCCTTATCCTTGCGCAGGCGCACCGTGGCCGTTGGAATCGTGGATGTGCCCGTGGAAACGTGGAGATAATCCAATTGATACGCGCCGCCCCCCGCAAAATCACCTTCCATTTCATCGCGGGCAATGGCCAAAATATCGTCGTCATACACAATTTTTTTCTTGTCCGCCAGATCAATGAATCGGCGATAGGCATTATCCAGCTCCTCAGGTTTAAGCTTAAAGCCCATTCTGGTCAGCCGGTCGGCAAACGCATGTCGCCCGGAATGCTTGCCCAGCACCAGCTCGGAACTGTCAATGCCGATGTCCTGCGGGCGCATGATTTCATAGGTCAAACGCTCCTTGAGGATACCGTCCTGGTGAATGCCGGCCTCATGGGCAAAAGCGTTGGCGCCCACAATGGCCTTGTTGCGCTGGACGACCATGCCGGTCAGACGGCTGACCAGCCGGCTGGAGCGATAGAGTTCCTGCGTGCGGATATCCGTGGTCAGACCCAGGATATCATGGCGCGTACGCAGGGCCATCACCAATTCCTCGATCGCGCAGTTGCCGGCCCGTTCGCCAATCCCGTTGATTGTGCATTCCACGCCCCGGGCGCCGGAGGCGAGCGCAGCCAGCGTATTGGCCACCGCCAGACCCAAATCATTGTGGCAATGGACATTGATGACGGCCTGCCCGATATTCGGCACGTGTTCGAACAGATAGCCAATCAACGCGCCGAATTCCGTCGGCACGGTATAGCCCACCGTGTCCGGAATATTGACCGTTGCGGCGCCGGCATCGATCACGGCGCGCACTACCTCGGCCAGGTAATC
>JAHIMN010000002.1 GCA_018896395.1 Verrucomicrobiota bacterium
TTCAGCGCGGGCCTCTGGTATATTGCCTGGAGGAAATCGACAACAGCGCACATCTCAATGACATCCGTTTGCCTCGCAATTCGCGGTTAATGGCAAAATATGAGCCGCGCTTACTGGGAGGCGCGGTGGTTATCACCGGTCAGGCGGTTCGTCGCAACCCTGCCGGTTGGAACGGCCGGCTTTATCGCGCCGATCAATCCAAGACCAAATCAATTGTCATCAAGGCGATCCCGTACTTTCTCTGGAACAACCGCAAGCCGGGTGAAATGCTGGTGTGGATCCGGGAGTAAGTAACCGTCGAAGCGGCGAAGCCGCTTAACCTTTCGACGCGGCGCTCTGCACCTTGTCACCATAACGCCGCAGGGCGCTCAACAGATTTGGGCAGGCGCCGGATTGTTCCAGCGCCCGTTGCATCATGCGCAGGCCCGGCGCCATGTAGTTCCCGAGCCAGGCGGTCTCAGGATTCGCGCTCAGGCGCCCATACGCGCCCAGCGCCTGGGCCAGGCGTTCAATGGCCGCCAGCCAGAACAGCTCCTCGGATACCCGCTGCCTGCGACGGACCAGCCGGTTATACGCGTCCAGCAGTTTCCCGGTCGTCGCTAACGGCAATTCGACATAGGGATCGCACAACAGCGAGGCCAGGTCATAGGCCGCCGTGCCGAACCGCATACCCTGGAAATCAATGAAAAACGGCCGGCGCCCCACCCGGAAAATGTTGCTCGCCTGCAAATCGCGATGAACCAATACGGTGGGCGCCTTCAGTAAATTGCCGGCCACCGCGGCCAACTCGTCCAATATCTTCCGTACCGTCTCCGGCGATGGATGGAGCCGGGGGTGGAGAAAATGACGACGGAAAAACTCGCGCTCCCAGCGGTATAAATCAGGAGAAAACGGCGCCACCAGAACCAGGCGTCGCTGCCGGGCCGCGCGAGCGCCCTCCATATGCCAGCGCGCGATGGATGCCAGGATTGCCTGATAGAAGGCCGTCAGACGCGCCGGCGGCCAGGTCTTGCCCATGCTCTGCAAGGACTGGTCGCCCAGGTCTTGCATGACAAAAAAATTCTTTTCGGGCGCATCGAGCAGAATACCGGGCACCGGAAGGCCGATGGATTTCAGAAACCGGGCGTGGCGCGTATAGAGCGCGTTTTCTTCGCGTTTCAGGCTGTAGCGCACCAGGATGACCCGCTGGCCTTGGCTTTCCAGGCGCGTAAAATGCCGTGCCGATCCGCGCGGCTCAAAAGGAATAACCGTGGTTTCAGCCGGGAGCCAGCGCAGGCTCTGCAGTGCCATGGCCAGCGGAATATCGGCCGTGTTACCGGGCGTGGATAGCGAAAACGCGGAGCGCACCGCCACGCGCGGCACGCGGCCATGAATCTCACAGCCCTTCCCGATAATGGCCTGCTCCACGATCGCGTCCGAAGCGACCAGCGCATCGTCCCAGATGACGGCATTCGCAATCCGCGCGCCCTTGTGGATCACGACGTTGTGGCCGGCGGACAGAAATCCGTTGAATCGAATCCGGCGGGCCCAAGATTGCATGGACCGCAGACGATCCGGAGCCAACAGGCCCGCGCCGGGCTCGCCGGTGATAGACGCATCCAAAATTTCGCGATGGGCCTGGAGATAGCCGTCCGGTGTGCCGATATCAGCCCAATACGAATGTGCCACGCAGATACCGGCAATCTTCCCGGCATGGGAAAAAGCCTGCCGATACGCCTGGACGATAGTTGCAAAGCCCTGGAGCGGGATGAACCTCAGGATACGCGGCGACAATAATTGCAGGCCGCAGAATGTATAAGTGCCTTCGGTTCCCGGCCGACTGCTCGCAAAATTGGTGATCCGGCCGCCGGTCATCTCCACCGTGCGCGGGCCGTGTTCGGCGTTCAGCCAAAGCGCGGCCAGCACCTGGGGCTGGTGGAAGGCCGTGATCAGCGCCCGGGGATCCAGATCCGCGGCGATATCGGCGTTGATCATCCAGAAGGGCTGTGCATCCAGGAACCAGGCCGCGTGGCGCAAGGCGCCGCCTGTGCCCAGGATGTCCGGCTCGAACGAGAGGGCGACCCGAGGGCGGGACGCCGGCCGGCGACGGACATAGTCACACATCGCTTCGGGCTGATGATGCAGGTTGATCAACACGTCCTCGACGTCCCAGCGTGCCAGCATGTCCAGGATATGCCCAAGCACCGGCTTACCCCACAGCGGCATCATGGGCTTTGGGGTGTCCAGGCTCAAGGGGAGCATGCGGGTGCCGAACCCGGCCGCCAGGATGACGGCTTTGCGGGGAAATGATATCGGCGCGCGTGTCGTTTTCATAGCGCGCTAAATTTACAGGCTTGCCGAATGAATGAAAAGAAGTAACTATTCAGGGGAGGTTCAGCGGTTCAGCGGTTCACGGTTGAGTTTTCGCCCAAAATCAGACTCGCCTGGGCGACTTGTTCGCCATAGATAGGATGGAGGAAGTACTCCCTGCTTCGCCAGAGCGCTACGCGAGGGCAAGCCGGTGGAGCCTGGTCGGCAAAGTTTGACAACCCTGTAACCGTGAACCGCTGAACCGTGAACCATGCCAATAAA
>JAHIMN010000136.1 GCA_018896395.1 Verrucomicrobiota bacterium
CCTCGATGGGGTAGGTGGCTTCCAGCTTGTCGCGGTCATAGGCGCGCACCTGTGGTTCGCCGATCCGGGCATCCAGGTAGCCCCGGTTATGGTAGATTGCGCGCAACAGGTTGCGGTCGGCGTTAAGGTCGTCCGAATTATAGGCGCCGCGCTTGGTGAAAAACGAAAAGATGTTCCAGAGCCGCGGCTTGAGCGCCTCTTCCAAGACGTCGGGCGGCACCGACTGCTCCGAGATGGCCGGCTGGTGCTTGAGTCCGGAGATCAGGCGTTGCCACGGACCGGGGGGCACATAGGTGTTGCCGGTGAAATACACCTTCCGCAGGCTGGCCCGCTCCCCCTCATTGACGGTTGCGGTGACATTGGCAAACCCATTGGATTTATTCACGTCGATTACCCACGCCAGGGCGGCGTCGTGATAATAGCGCTGGTGATACTCGGCGAGCACCTTGCGCGACTGCAGGCTCATGACGGCGTCATCCACAAAATCGCCGACTTCCAGTTCCAGCCACTGGCGGACCTTTTTTTCACCAATGGCTTCCGCGCCGTTCACGATCACGGGCTTTTCCAGTCGCGGCCGCGGCTCAACCACGTAGGTCAGGTCGAAAGCGTTCGGCCGGTCCGGCACGGGCGTGAGTTCGGAATCCACGAAGGAAAAACGCTCCGTGCCCAGCAGGGTCTTCACATCGCGGGAGATGCGGCGCTGATCCACTGCGTCGCCGGTGTGGACGCTGAGATAGGCGAACACAAAAGCCTCGTCCTGGAGTGCGAGACTGCGCGAGACCACCTTAACCTCGCGGATTACGGCGGCGGCGTGGAGTACCGTCGGCAGGAGGAGCCATCCGATTGCTACCAAGCGGCAGACCCGGGGAAGGCTCATGCTTCCCTTTCCGGCGTGCGGTCCGTCTCCTGGCCGTAGGCAACCTGCGCCTTGTAATTTTCGAAGCGCATGATTTCGTCGCGAAATGTGAGCGTAATGTTGCCCGTGGGCCCGTTGCGCTGTTTGGCGATGTTGACGTGAGCTACGTTGGGGTTTTCTTCCGGCGCGTTGCCGCCTCCGTTGCTCGCATCGCCTTTGTTATCGTCCTTGTACTTGCTGGGCCGGTACAACAGACACACGACATCAGCGTCTTGTTCGATGGCGCCCGAATCGCGCAGGTCGGCCAGGCGGGGTTTGCCTTCCCGCTCGCGGGCTTCCGGCGCGCGATTGAGCTGGCTGACCGCCAGGACCGGAACCTTCAACTCCTTGGCCATGTTTTTCAGCGATCCCGAAATGAAGGCGATTTCCTGTTGGCGGCCCTCGCGACTGCGTTCCTTGGCATGCAGCAGTTGCAGATAGTCAACGACAAACAGCTCGATCCCGTGTTTTTTTTTCATACGCCGGGCGCGGGAGCGCAGTTCCAGGATTTCCAGGCCGCCCGTGTCGTCCAGGAAGATCGGAGCCTTCATCAGGATATCGGCCGCTTGGGCCAGCAAGCCATGATTCGTCGGGGTAATCTGTCCGGAGGCGATCCGATGCGCCGGCACTTCGGCACGGCTACTCAGCATGCGCATGACCAGTTGTTCCCGCGACATTTCCAGACTGAAGATCCCCACCGGCCGGGGCTGGTTGTCCGTCCGACCGAGGACGACGTGTTCGACGATATTCATGGCCAACGACGTTTTACCCATGGAGGGCCGCGCCGCCAGCACAATAAGTTCCTCGTTGTGCAGGCCCAGTAGCATTGCATCGATATCAGTGTAGCCGGTTGGAATTCCGCTGATCCCCTTCCCGGTTAACTTGATATGCTCAATGAGCTCCATCGTTTGCTTGACGGCCGGTTTCCAGGGCAACATGCTGCCGTGCCGATTCTCGGAAATGCTGAAGAAATCCTGTTCCACCTTGGACAGGACATGGTCGGCGTCCTCATCGGATGTATAACATTCTTGTTCGGAATTGCGGGAACAGTCCACGATGCGTCGCAGGAGATGCTGTTGGCGGACCATGTCGATGTAGTATTCGGCGTGGGCGGCCGTTGGAATGGCGTCCAGAAGGTGGTTCAGGTAGGCGGTGCCGCCGATCTCATTCAGCTTGCCCTGCGCGGACAAACGATCGGCTAATGTGAGCACATCAATGGGACGCAGAGCCTGCGCCATGTCCTGCATGGCGGCGAAAATGACCTGATGGGCGCGCCCGTAAAAGGATTCCGCCGTGATTTGCTTCTCGATGCAGAAGTCATACACTTTCTGGGCATCAAGAAGGATGGCGCCCAACACGCCCCGCTCCGCATCTTCATTATACAAAGGCTTGCGATCATGGCTCGCCGGTACACCGGCGGAACCGATCTCCGCGGACATGATATTATTCTCCAACTACCCAGACTTTCAGCGATGCCTCGACCTCGGGATGCAATTTGACCTTGACTGTGTAAACGCCCAGTTCGCGAATGGGTTCCGCCAAGTGGATTTTACGCCGATCGAGCTCGATTTTCTGCGCCTTGAGCGTGTCGGCGATGTCGTTGGCATTGACCGACCCGAAGAGCTTGTCGTTGTCGCCCACCTTCACCGGAATGGTGCAGGAAAGCTGTTCGAGGACCTGGGCCAGCGCCTGGGCCGCCGCGCGATCTTTCTGCTGGCGGCTCTCGCGCTCCAGCCGGTTTTTCTCCAGGCGTTTCAAAGCGGCATGACTGATGCTCGAGGCCAGTTTGCGGGGCAGGAGATAATTACGGGCATAGCCCTCAGTCACCTTCACCGTCTGGCCTTCCAGTCCCAGTCCTTCCACGTCTGCCATCAGAATCAATTCCAGCGCCATGTGTTCCCCGGCCTTTCTATCGAACGAATCCCATGATCCGCGCCCGGCGGATCGCGTTTTTCAGTTGCCGTTGCTGTTTGGTCGTTGTGCCCGTAATGCGACTGGGCATGATTTTGCCGTGCTCGGTCATGAATTTTTTCAACAGTTCGGCATCCTTATGGTCAATGCGGTGAATGCCTTCCAGATACCGGCATCGTTTTTCTTCCGAGAAGAAGCCAAAACTTTCCCGGGGTTCCCGTTTACGAACGATTTTCTTGCTCTTCTTCACGCTAACCTCCTGTGGTCCTTCATGTTAATTGGAAAACGTAACTACTCACCACGGATTACCCCGCCTGGGGCGGGGCGAGCACGGATGCTTGCCACGCTAAAGGCGTGGGCACGGATATTTCTGATTCAGACGACAAAAGGAAAAGGACAGAAGACATGTGAATGGATTTTTTTCCATGATCAGTGTTATCCGTGACATCCGTGGTTCCGCCTGTGCGGATCCGCCGGGGCGGAAAAAATATCCCTCTGCTTAAAACGGCAAATTGTCGTCGTCGCCTTTTCCTTCGCCAGGCGCCGCTGACGCCGACGGCTCTGAGGGTTCACTTGCCGCGGCTGGCGCGCCCTGCGGTTGGCCTGCCTCGGAAGCCGCACTTGGTTCCGCCGGTCGTTTCAGCCGGTCGAGGAACTGGATGCGATCGGCATTTACCCGCAACCGGCTTTTCTTTTCGCCGTTGGTTTCCCATTGCTCGTAACGGAGCGATCCTTCGACCAGGATGGCGGATCCCTTTTTCAGATATTCCCCGGCCGTTTCCGCCTGCCTTTCCCAGGCCACGACGCCAACATAACACGTTTCTTCCTTGAACTCGCCTGAGGTCGTCCGGTATTTCCGGTTAATGGCCATGTTCAAATCCGCCACGGCCTTACCGGACGGGATGTATCGGATTTCGGGGTCCCGCGTCAGATTGCCGATCAGAAAAACCCGGTTGAGATTAGCCATGGCCTCGTTCCTCCTGGTGCGGTTGATGGATGTGTGACTATGAAAATCCGAAATTCGAAGCACGAAATCCGAAACAAATTCAAAATTCAAATTTTCCAATAATTAAAATGATCGTGTTTTTAGCGTTTGGCGTCTTAATTTGTTTCGGATTTCGGATTTCGATATTCGGATTTACGTCCTATGTCTGCCTATGTTTTGGCGGGTTTTCCCGCCTCCGCAGGGACGGGCTTCCCGCCATAGGCGGGTCTGCCTATGGACGATCCGCCATTGGCGGGTCCGCCTACGGCAGAAACCGCCTGCTTGGCGCCTTTATCCGCTTCTTTGGCGGAATCGCGCGCGGGCGGCGGCGCGCGGGTGATTTGCACCCGGAAGACGTCCTCGTTCAGTTTGTAGCGCTCGCGCAGGGGCGCGATTTTCGCAGGGTCGAGGGTGAACGTTATCAGCACGTAAAAACCCGCATCCTTTTTCTTCAGCCGCCGCGCAAACGTTTGGCGCCCCATGCGCGTGGTGTGCTCCACCGTGCCCCCCTGTTTTGTGATCTCAACGCGGATTTTATCCAGTTTGTCTTCCAGCGTCTGCTCGTCCACCGGTTGTGACAGAATAATCAAGCCTTCGTATTTTTTCAAGCGTTTCTCCTTGTCATTGCGTGTTGAACTTGTTCATGGCGGCCTCCGCGCCGTGTGCTACCAAGTATTGCGCTGCATCGGCGGCCGTGACGATCATCGCGTGCACGCTGTCCCGCAGGTCGGCCGCAAAGGGCGTCAGCACGTGCGCAACCAAATCATTGTCTTCCCGTCGGCCTATGCCCAGCCGGAGTCGTACAAATGGATCCTGTCCCAAATGTTCGAGAATGGAAAACAACCCCTTGTGCCCGCCATCGCTTCCGCCAACCCGAATCCGTAATCGGCCCACCGGCAGATCGGCGTCGTCTAAAATGACGAGCAGATCGGCCGGACTGATGCCCAGCTTGCGGGTTATGGCCGCCACTACCGGGCCGCTTTGATTCATGTAAGCGCAGGGCTTGACCAGCAGGGCCTTCTCCCCGCCCAGCATCGTCCGGGTCAGGCGCGCCTGAAAACGGAAACTGCGCCGCAAGGTGCAGTCACATCGTTCGGCCAATGCATCAATAACCTCAAAGCCGACATTATGCGGCGTGTGCTCGTATTCTTTTCCGGGATTGCCCAACCCCACGATCAGTTTCACTCTTCCCCCTCTCGCCTGGGCGAAGCGCTTCGGACTTCGGCGAGCTCAGTCGAGCCGCGGAGCCTGGTCGCGAAGCCGCTTCGGCGGGACACGTCGGCGTTCTCCGGGATGCCCCGATTGCGACTCGCCCTCGCCTGGGCGAAGCGCTATAGCGTAGCCGGGAGCACATCGTGGCGAATTATTCCTTCTCCTTGCCTTTACCCTTGGTTTCCTTCCATTTCTCTGCCTTGGCCTTCGGTTCTTTGCCCTTGACTTCCTTGCCTTTTACTTCCTGGCCTTCCTTCGTCTCGCCCTCGCCCTCGCCCTCGCCCTCAACTTCGCCTTCCGGCTTTGCGCCGATGACTTCCGGTTCCGCCGCGCCTTCCACCGCCGCTTCCTCCGGCAGCACTTCCTCTTCCACGTGCGGCAGGAGCACCGATGCAACCGCAATGTCCGGGGCGGTGAGCATCATCATCTTTTTAAGGTCAATTTTCAGGTCGCGTACAAAAAGGCTGTCGCCGATTTTCAGCTGACTGACGTCCAGAACGAATTCCTTGACGATATCCATCGGCAGGCATTCCACGTCCACCGTGCGCAACAGGTGTTCCAGGATGCCGTCTTCCTGGGTGACGCCTAACGGTTCGCCCGTCAACCGGATGGCGACCGGCACGCGCAGTTTGCGGGTAAGAGAGATTTCGAGGAAGTCCACGTGCATCAGGTGGTCCCGAATATGATCACGCTGGACGTCCTTCAACAGGACTTTGCGGGGAGCGTCGTTGTCCACCGCGAGGTCCATAATCAGGTTTTCGTCCGCCCGGTGCCGGAGTAAGAGTTCGAACTCGTGCCGTTTGAGCTGGATGGGTTGGGATTGGCCCTGGGTATCATAGACGATGCCGGGCAACCAGCCGTCTTTGCGCAGGCGGCTCACGCGGCGCGAGCCGCGGTTATCGCGTTTATTCGCCGCCAGTTTAATGGCATCTATTTCCTGAACCATGAATATCTCCCCTATAGACTAAATTTTGAACAAGGACGATACCGACTGATTGTTGTGAATTCTTCGGATAGCTTCCGCGAACAAATCGGCCACGGACAGTACGTGCACGGGCAACGTCTTGGGCGGCATCCTTAATGGCACGCTATCCGTCACAACAAATTCCTGAATGGCCGACTGCTTCAGGCGCTCGTAGGCCTCCGGGATGAAGACGGCGTGGGTGACCGCCGCGACAATATCGCGGGCGCCCGCCGCTTTCAGGAGCTTGGCCGCCGCGCAGAGTGTGCCGCCGGTCGTAATGAGATCGTCCACCAGGATGCAGGTTTTGCCCTTAACATTGCCGACCAGATTATAGGATTCGACCTCCGTTGGGCTGATGCGTTGTTTGGCCACGATCGCCAATCCCGAGTTCAACAGGCGCGAGTATTGATAGGCCATCTTCATGCCGCCGGGATCGGGGGATACCACTACCGGATCGGCGAGCGCTTTTTCGCGCAGGTATTTCACGATTACCGGGGTGGCGCAAAGGTGATCCACGGGAATATCGAAGAACCCCTGGATTTGCTGGGCGTGGAAATCCATGGCCAACAGCCGGCTTGTGCCGGCGGCCACCAGCAGATTGGCCACGAGCTTGGCCGTGATTGGCACGCGCGGCTGGTCCTTGCGGTCCTGGCGCGCATACCCGTAAAAGGGCATGACGGCCGTGATGCGCGCCGCCGAGGCCCGCCGCATGGCGTCAATCACGATCAGGAGTTCCATGACGTGCTCATTCGGCGGATAGCATGTGGGCTGGATGATGAACACATCCTTGCCGCGGATGTTATCATCAATTTTTACCGCGATTTCGCCGTCCGGAAACCGGTTGATTTCGATATGGCCAAGCGAAACTTTCAAATTGCGGGCGATACCCTCGGCTAAGGCCGGATTGGCGCTACCAGTAAAAATTTTAAACATGATTTCCTTCCTGCGGCCTTGCCCGACCAGGATTTGAACCTAGACTCTGGCCTCCAAAGGGCCGTGTGCTGCCATTACACCATCGGGCAGACCGACATAAAATAAAAATACGAGCGCCCGCCGGATGTCATTTGATATCGGAGATAAGTTAAATCGCCTGCGCCACACACGTCCATGCCGGGCACCCGATGGATTTACGCAGACGCCTATCCAAGTTGCGTCC
>JAHIMN010000137.1 GCA_018896395.1 Verrucomicrobiota bacterium
CGCGACCAATTGTTTGAGCTTAAAAACGCGCTGAAACCCGGATCCGGCCGCGCACCTGGCAAACGAACTCAGCGGAAGGCCCTCTCATCCTATCAGTCATAATAAAACTTGCGCATTTTTTCAATAATGATCACCATATTGACGGGAGATTGCGTTGAAGCATGACAATCAAACGGAAGATACCGGCGCTGCGTTGTTGACGTGACTTCGCTTTTCTGAGCCCGGGGATATGTTAGTCTGGGGCATAAAAAAGGAGGACCCAGACATGAAAGGCAAGCGCTACACGGTAACAGGGGTAACAGGGTCAGACTTAATCAGGTAACAAGGTCAGACTTAAATATTAAACACTGGGCCGCAACCCAATTGCTGTGGTGTGCTTATGGATTGCAATATGAAGACACGACTATCGTCCATGATCATGGTTTGGGTAATTGGGATTGTCCCTGTTGGCGCCCAGACCATCACGGCTGTGTCTACATTCAACAACATTGGTGTGGACGTCACTTTTGGTTCTCCACCGGCGGACGGAACGGCCATAACGATGACCATCAAAAAAAGCGGTGATTCCGGTGATTATCGTGAGATTCACCCTCTTTGCCGTATCGCCGGCACGAAGTTTGCGGGAAGCGCCTTCGATCTCGATCCGGGAACGGCATACGCTATTCAACTCTCATCGTCGGCTTTCTCTTCCAACCAATTCCTCGCGGTTTCAACGCGGGCGGAAGCGTTTCCCAGCGCGACGAATACGGTGTATCACGTTGCGGTCACGGGCAATGATGGCAACAGCGGGCTCAGCGCTTCCAACGCCTTCCGAACGCTGGGCCACGCACTGGGAGTCGTCCAACCGGGCGATACGATTCTCCTCTATACCGGGCGTTATTATGAGGGGGATATCGAGATCTTCAATTACCAGTCGGGAACAGCGACGGATCCAATCGTCATCCAGAACGCGCCTGGCGCCAGTCCCGTTCTAGACGGCACCGACACAAACTTCTCGCCGACTTGGGTCGTATATGACGCCACACACCATCTGTATCGCACCCCAAGCACCCGCATCCCCTGGTTTGCGTATCTCAATGGCGAACACATGCTGGATCATCTCAACCTGGAAGATTTAAGAACCAATCGCTGGGAGCAGACGGCCGGATATCATGCGGACGGAGCATATATCTATGTGCGCTTTCCAGGCGGGGCCGCGCCTGGCACGAATGTGGTCACGATCCCGATGTATTCATGGGCCTTGGAACTTGGGGCCAACAACTACCAGATCAGGGGCTTGGAGTTCTGCTACTACGGGTATGGCGCGCTGCCCAGGGCTATCTACCTCTACATTTCCACCAGCAACCTTATTGAACACTGTACTTTTCACCATAATACTATTGGGGTGAGCGTGAAATACGCGGCGAACCATAATGTGATCCAGTATTGCTCTTTCAACGAGTCGCCCGTCGATAAATGGTCCTGGAATGCCGTGAAACAATGCGGCGTCGAATACGAAGCCGGTGGCGTTTTTGTTTATGGGAGCGACCAGCCGAACCAAGGTAATGTGATCCGATACAACCTATTCGAGAACGCGTTTGATGGGGCGCGCATCTACTCCGAAGATCCACTCGGCCCATCCGTGAGCATGGATTTCCACGACAATATCATCCGCAACTGTGGTGATGACGGCATGGAAACGGATGGTAACGGATCCAACGTTCGAATCTATAACAACAGGATTTATAACTTCCTCACGGGCATTTCCATCGCGCCGGCGGCTACGGGACCGACCTACATATTCCGGAACCTTCTGGTCGGCTGGCACAATCAGGACGGGTATGAGGGCTATCCCTTCAAACTCAACAGTCAATACAATCAGCTTGTTAACTGGGTGTACCTATATCACAACACATGCTTCACAGATGTATCGGGACAGCGGGGGTTCCTGTTCAAGGAGTATACCGACTGGACCAACATTGTCTCCCGAAACAACATCTACGCCGGAACCCACTATGCCCTGGAAAGTTGGAGCGAATTCAACCCCGTGGATTTCGACTACGATGATCTTTACACGACCAACAAATCCATATTCATCCGCTGGATGAACACGGAATACAGTTCCGTGTCCGCTTTCTTTCAAGCGACGGGCCAGGAAGCGCATGGTCTTTCCATGCCGCCGGGCTTTGAGAATGTCGCGGCCAGCAACTTCCAGCTCGCCGGTTACAGCGGTTTGATCGACAGGGGAGTTCTGATTCCGGGCGTGAACGATACCTTTGTGGGGTTGGCCCCGGATATTGGCGCCTATGAGTTTACGGGCTTGGTGGCCACCGGCGTGGTGGCAGCAGCCGACTTTGACGGCGACCAGCTGGCCGACCCGGCGCTGGTTATGACAAACGGCGGGCAGGGCAACTGGTATGTCTGGCTTTCCAGCCTGGACTACGCTTGCCTGGGGCCGTATGCCTTTGGCGCCGCCGCTGCCACACCCGTGCCCGGCGATTATGACGGCGACGGCAAAGCGGATCCGGCCGTATATGCCTCGGACAACTGGTACGTGTGGCTCTCGGCATCCGGCTATCTGGGCGTTGGCCCGGTTCCTTTCAACGTGGCAAACGCGACGGCGGGCGCCGCCGACTTCGACGGCGATGGCAAGGCCGACCCGGCGCTCTTCGCGGACGGCCGGTGGTATGCCATGCTTTCAAGTTGCGGCTACGTGCGGCTTGGCCCCTTTGCCATGGGAGCAACCGGTGCCGTGCCAGTGCCGGCGGATTATGACGGGGACGGCAAAGCCGACCCGGCCACCTGCGACGGCACGGGCTGGACGGTATGGCCCTCAGCCGCCGGCTACGGCCAAGCCGGCCCATTTCCTTTTGGTATGGCGGGGATGACGGCGGTGGGCGCGGATTTTGACGGTGACCGGCTGGCGGATCCGGCCGTGTATGGCTCCGGCAACTGGTACGTCTGGTTCTCCAGCGCCGGCTATGCGCAACTTGGACCGTTTCCGCTGAGTGCGCCCTAATCAGGTGAACTCTGCATCCGTTTTACGCGAAGCGGACGAAAAGTTTGACATTCACGAGGCCATCCAGGATATCGAGCGAGAAATGCTGGAAGCCGCCGAGGCGCTGGAATTCGAGCGCGCGGCCATGTTGCGCGACCAATTGTTTGAGCTTAAAAACGCGCTGAAACCCGGATCCGGCCGCGCGCTGATTCCGTCAGGCCGAAGTCGTTTAAAGGCGAGCAGACATTAATAATGACAGACTCGTTTAATAATTTGGCGGAACTTGGACGGTGATAAGTCGGGTGGCTTCGCTTTTAAAACAGCGTCCGCGCGCGGGCGTGCCGGCCGGAATGTAAAAGGCATCGCCGGTTCTCAGTTTTACAGGTTCTTTGCCGCGGATTTCCAACAGCAATTCGCCGGCGATGACATAGCCCGCCAAATCAGAGTTGATGGTTTCAAATGCCGGTTTTTCTCCGGGGGTAAATTCCTCTTCAATCATTTCCAGCTTCATGCCCTTGCGGCGCGGAAAAATAAATGTATAGCACCGGTTTTTGTCGGCGACGGAATGCATGTTTTGGCGTCGGAACACATAACCTTCGCCGTGCGTCGGTTCGGCGGCAAAAAAAGAGCCCAGGTCGCCGCCCATGGCATTGAGCAGTTTGCGCAGGGTGGCGATGGTCGGCGAAATACCGCCGCGCTCAATTCCGGAAACGTAACTGGGGGCAACGTCGGCCAGAATTGCCAACTCGCGCATGGAAAGGCGGCAACGCAGGCGCAGACTGCGCAACCGGCGCGCTATTTCGAGCTTGTCGGCGGCGAGAGCGGGCGCAGAAACGGCTTTTTTCTTTTGCATGTTAATCACTCCCTTGCGTATTTGCGTTAATTATAGAGAGCAGCTTTGAAAGTCAATGCTCCTTTATCCTTTATTACGTTTATGCGCCGGCGGAGCGCCTTTGGAGAAAGCGTAAGATAATATCGACAATAGTACAAGCGTTCATTATATTGAATGCGTTAAATTAAAGAACCGAATTAAAGCCAAATCGGAAGAATAATAAAATATGAATAATGAAAAATTCGCGAAACTGTTTCCTTTGGGCTCCCATCTCTGCCGCGAGCCGATGCCGCCAATGGCCGAACTCAAAAAGGACATGGAAAATTTGAAAAAACACGGGTTTAATCTGATCAAACTCCAGGAACACTGGCAGATTGACGAGCCGGAGGAGGGCAAGTACGACTTCAGCCGGTATGAGGAACTGATCGAACATGCCGCCAAATTGGATTTGGGCGTTTATCTGGGATTAACCTGCGAACAGGCGCCAAACTGGCTGTGGCACAAGCATCCGGATTGC
>JAHIMN010000138.1 GCA_018896395.1 Verrucomicrobiota bacterium
ATCATTCTTTACGGGAACGACGAGCAGAAGCAGAAATACCTGCCGCGCGTCGCCTCCGGCCAGTCCCTGGCGGCCTTTGCCCTGACGGAAGCTAATGCCGGCAGTGACGCCGGCGCCATCGCCACCACGGCCACCAAGGACGGCGACGATTATATCCTCAACGGCCCCAAGCAATGGATCACCAACGGCGGCGAAGCCGAGATTTACTCGGTCGTCACCAAGACCGATAAATCCAAGGGCTCGCGCGGGGCCAGCGTCTTTATCGTGGAAAAAGGGATGCCGGGCTTCACCTTTGGCAAGAAGGAAAACAAGATGGGTATTCGCGCCTCCGCCACACGGGAACTGGTCTTCCAGGATTGCCGCGTGCCGAAAGCCAATATCCTCGGCAAGGAAGGCCTGGGCTTCATCGTAGCCATGAAGACCTTCGACATGTCCCGGCCGGGCGTGGCCGCCCAGGCCCTGGGCATCGCCGCCGGCGCGCTGGACGAAGCCGTAAAATACAGCCGCGAGCGCCGCCAGTTCGGCAAGCCGATCTGCTCCTTCCAGGGCGTGCAGTTCATGCTGGCCGACATGGCCACGCAGGTCGAGGCCGCCCGCGCGCTGGTCTATGCCGCCGCCCGTTACATTGACACCGGTGCCAAGGACGTCAGCAAGATTTCCGCCATGTGCAAGCTGTTCGCCTCCGACACCGCCATGCGCGTCACGACCGACGCCGTCCAGGTTCTGGGCGGCTACGGCTACATGAAGGAATACCCGGTTGAGAAGATGATGCGCGACGCCAAGATCACCCAGATTTACGAAGGCACCAACCAGATTCAGCGCGAAGTAATCGCCTTGAACCTGATCAAGGAAGCCGCCAGCCGGAAGGCGTGATCGGCAAGAAGACAGACGACGGCGGGATAGCGGACAAATGATGGGATGCTTCTGCTTGAGAACGCACCGGCTCTCCCATGCGCTTTCTCCATTTATTTCCATGTGAACACAAAGTCCACCGTCGCGGTTTCCACCGGTTCCGTTGAATCAAATTGGACGTGGTCAAAAGGACGGAAATCGTGAAAACTCGCGTAAGCCCAGACAACCTCGGTCGCTTGTATCCCCGCTTTGAGCTTGATGTCCGCAGGTTTCGCCTCAATCCGCAGCCAGGGAGACTTTCCAAGGCGGAACGTGGTTGAGCCCTCCTGCGCGACCCCCTCGTCACGGAGGCCGTGGAAGAGCCATGCGAGGCGATGCTGCCGGTCAAACGCCACACGGTCACGGCAGACGATCTCCCGTCCCTCCCGCAGGAGAAAGTCTCTCGTGTAGAACGCCATGCCCATTGCGGATGGATACGCTGGAGCGAGATCCAGCCGAATCCAGCCCGTGCGGGCCGCAGCGTCCCAGCGCACAAATTGGATTTCCTCTCCCCGGTCGTGGAACGAAGGGATGGACATGGGGTAGCCGATGTCGCCATACCGCCCCGCCCCGTCAACGAGCAGGCAGTTCCGAAGGGCGGATTGCAGACGGTAGCCGCCATCGGGAGTGAGAAGCAGCGTTTTCGGACCGACGGAGATGATGAAGTGTCCCGCTCCGGTCAGAAGTTCCAACCGGTCGCATGGACCCTTTGAGCGGCGATAGGCGTTGTATCCGCACCACGGTCCGCATGACAGGGAAAGAGTCACGTCGTCGCGGGTGTCGCGATATTGCGCCACGCCGCTGTCCTCATAGAGTTGAAGCGGGGGAGGCTCAGGAAGCTTCTCCACCGGTGCGACTTCCGGATTGTGCGTCAGGAATCCCCAGAGCGCCCCATGGTAATACGCATGCTCCTGAGTGGCATGGTGGAATTTAGTCTCCGGCGTCCGCAGGAGAGCCTGCTGCAGGTAGGCGGCCCGTCCATCGCGGTACTTCGTGGCCAGCTGGTTCAACGCGGCGTTGCCGCCGGTGAAGGTGGTGCCGCCCCAGATGGGCGTGAGCATCTGATGATCCCGCTCCCGCAGGGCGGCGATGACGAAATCAATTACCTTGCGGAAGGGAGCCTGGTCGAATATGTCCTCGCCCGCCAGCGCCAGCAGCGTGTCGCGGTAGTGCGCCGGCTCGTCGAGGTACAGGTACAGGCGTCCGTACGAGCTTGGCGGAATGACGCCGTCCCGGGGCAGGGTGCGCAGATTCCGGCGGATCCGGGGAATGACATATGCGGTCCACAGGTCGGCCTCGGGAAGCACGCCCAGCAGATGAAGCGCCGCCGTGCCGAACGCCGCCAGAGATATCTTGCCATGATCCTGCATGACCGATCCGCCCCAATAGTCGCGGTGGAGCAGGATCAACTGGAAAAAGCGCGTTCCTTGGAGGCACAACTTCTCGCGGAGGCGCGCGCGGCGCTCTGCGCCGAGATGGTTCCGGAGGGAACGGAACGCCCAGGCCAGTGCCCGGAACATTGTCGCCGCCCCCATGTCGCCATCGCAGCCATAACCATCCTCCCGCGGGTTGCCCCAGTGCGGTTGCTGTATGGTATCGTCGATTATTTGAAGAATGACGGGCAGAGTCTCTTTCCGATCCTCCAGATGGAACGCGGCCAGGAGCGGAAGGATGTCTGATGGATGTAACTTCTTGCAACTCAAGTTAAATCCCCAGGTGCTTGGGGGCGCTCCCCTGTCGCCGTCGCCGCACAATTTCCGTTCCATCCATGCGAATGTTTTTTGAAGAGGCTCCTTGTACACCGCATGCGTGGTGGCAAGACGACTGCGCAGGTCGGCCCAGAGGGACGTGTCTGCCAGCCGCCCGGCGGGGCAGCGCCGCTCCCAATCCTTCAGGTCGAAAGAGCGTGGTTCCAATACATCGTCAGGGTCGCTCTCCAACGTTGCTGAAAGCCATCGAACTTCCACGGGGTGGTGCGGGATGAATTTTAGCGTATGTTCGCCGGAGCGGTCCAGATGGAACGCCATGTTGCCGCGCAAAAGTTTCGCCTTGATGTCCTCCACTGAAACCCGCTGGAAGAACCACAATCCTAACCGATGACCGTCCAATTCCACCCAGTAGCTGGGAACCACCGGGACATTCTTCCGTGTGATGTCGAAATCCCACGGCCCTGTCCGCTGCCCTTTGTTTCCAAACAAATTCAGATTCACATACATGCTGTCCCAGTCGAAGCGCGACGCGTCGGCCACGACGGAGAACTGATACAGGCCAGGATCGGCCTGGAACGGCAGCCGAAGACTTCCATCCGCCTGGGCTTGCCCCCGCAGGAGCGACGCGCAGTCGAAAGTGGCCGCACAGCGGAAGGTGGTGAACGTCGAGAGGGAGGGATCGGTCATGGCCTCAACTCATTATTCATTTCCGTGATTTTTCAACTCATCCCCGCGAGCCAGTAGCTAACGCAACACCTGCTACTGGCGTGGGGCGACGTCTGCGTGAATGCCTGTTGAATGGGGGTAGAATGCCGTGCCCAACGAGGGGCGTCAAGGAAAACCGTTATGCGCCCCGTTGAACCTGTTGACCGGAAACGAAGGGCGGCGCAACTTCTCTTCAGAACTTGTGACCGGCAAGATGTGTTTTTTAGCTCGCCTATTGTTCAATAAATCTGATAGTTTTACCCGCAAATTCTGCGGAAGACTCCGAAAAGGAACAAGGCATGAAAAGAAGCCTGCATACGAAAGCCGGCACATCCAACGCGATGTCGTTGCCGGAGCCATCCGGCGGCGTTCTCCGCGCTGGCGTGGCCAAGAGCGATATCACCACGAACGAGAAAGGGGCGGCGATCCATGACCCCCTCTACGCCAAAGCCCTGGTGCTGGACGACGGCAGGACGCGGGTGGCCATTATCGCCATGGACACCACGGCAATAGGCGGCCGACGGATCAGCCAGAGGATCCTGGATGATGTCGGCGAGGAGTTCCTGCCCAAGCTCCGCGGGCGAATTCAGAAGGAGTTGAACATCCCGGGCAGCAACGTCCTGGTCAACGCCTCGCACACCCACCCGCCAGGCCGGCTGTTGTGCGCCGACAACGCGCAGGTTGACCGAACGTTCGATGCCGTCCGCCGGGCCGTGCGGAACATGACCGCGGTCAGGATCGGTATCGGGGCCGGCCATGAGGATCGGATCACGATCAACCGTAGTCTCCGGTTAAAGAACGGTCAGGACTGGACCATCCGCCACAGTAATCCGTGCCCGCCGGACGAGGAGGTTGCCGCTGTCGGTCCCATTGACCCGGAAATCGGCATCATCCGCATCGACCGGCTCGACGGGCGGCCGCTGGCGGTGGTCTACAACTTCGCCTGCCATCCCCTGTTCGGCGATGCGCGGGGCGCCATTACCGCCAATTTCCCGGGGGTTGCTTCCAGAGTAATCGAAGAGAACCTGGGTCATGACGCCATGGCGCTGTTCCTGCAAGGGGCGGGCGGGAACATTTGCGATGTGCTCTTCAAGGACTTCAGCCGGCCCCGGGACATCGAACCGCTCGGCGTCATGCTGGGCCTGAGCACCTTGAAAGCGCTGCGAAACATACCGACCGGAAACGCCGGACTGAACGTCATTTCGGAAACCATACAACTTCCGCGCAGGACCGACATCCCGAAGCGCATCGCCACCTTGCGGCGGGAGCAGGCCGACCTGCTGGAATCCCTGCGGTCCACCAGCCTGAACTTCAAGGCCTTCCTGCCCCTATACCTCCAGCATGTCCTCAGTCCGGTCAGTCCCTCGGACTACTCCTACCGCTATCTGCAGGCCGAGAAAATCGGCAGCGATGAGCGTACCGCCATGGATGCCTGGAACCGGCGACGCGTGGACAAGTATCTCAAGAACATCCACGCCATGGAGCGGCTGGTGGTAATCCAGGAGGACATCGCTACGCTGCAGAAGCATCAGGCGATCAACGACGAGTCCGGCGCGGCGACCATCTCCGCCGAGGTCCAGGGCATCCGGATCGGCGACGGCGTGATGATCACGTCGCCGGCGGAACTGCTCGTGGAAATCGGCTTGAACCTCAAGAAGGCCTCGCCTCACAAACACACTCTGGTCGTGCCCTTCTCCAACGGCTATATGCACTATGGCGCCCCGGCCGACGCCTACAGCCGGGGCGGTTACGAAGTGGCGGAGTGCCTGCTGGCCCCGGAATGGCAGCGGATGTTCGAAAAAAAGGCCGGGGAAATTATCCGCAGGCTGTGAGGCCCATCAGGCGTAGACACCGAAGATTACATGGAACCAACACTGGAGGAGTGACGCATGAACTGCTTCGTGGAAACGCCCGCCGGTGCGACGGCCTCGCCGCCCGCCGGCAGCAAGTCGGTTGTGCGGGTGGCCGCGGTCAGCTACTCCCCGCCGTTTCACGACCACCGTTCGGCCGGCGTCAATCTGCAGGCACTGCGCAACATGACCGCCCAGGTTTCCCGCGAGCAGAGGGCGGGAGGAGTCATGACCGAAGACTCGTGCGGGGCAAAGCGGAACGAGGCAATTTAATTGCGGCTAAGCCGCTAAAGGAGGTGCCGGCAATGAAAGTGTATATCCAGACGGATATTGAAGGCGTGGCGGGATTCATTTCGTTTGAAGACCACGCGACGACCACCATTGAAGACTATGAACACCGTTTGCGGATGTACCGGCTCTTGACCGGCGAGGTCAATGCCGCCATCCGGGCGGCTAAAACCTGCGGCGCTGATGTGATTTACGTGAATGACAGCCATGGGTCCGCCTATAA
>JAHIMN010000139.1 GCA_018896395.1 Verrucomicrobiota bacterium
AAGAATTATTACCGGATAGTAGATCATCTTGGAGTGGCTTTGCGGCAGGGGCTGCTGGAATTGGTACGGGGCAAGATTCGCACAGCCGGCGCGGAACTCGACCATGCCGAAGAATTACTGCGGCAGGCGGGCAATGGCGGAAATAATAGTGAGATCAAGTTTCTGCAGACCCGGCTGAATCGCGCCAAGCAACTGCGCCAGCGTGCTACGCGGATATTCAATAATCCCATCATGAAAATGTTGGGATTGTAGGCTGGTATGGAACGGATATTGTGTGTGTGGGAAAAAGGTCGGAAAGCAGTATGAAGATTCAACAGTTAATTACAAAAGGGGAGTCGGAAGTCCTGGAGTTCAAGGCATCCTTTGGCAAGGATGTTATCGAGACGCTTTGCGCCTTTGCCAATCATCTGGGAGGGACCGTCCTGGTCGGTGTGGCCGATGACGGAAAGATTATCGGCGCATCGTGTAGTGACGAATCCATGCAGAACTGGGTAAATGAGATCAAGCAGAACACGACGCCGTCTATCATCCCGGATATTGAAATGATCCCTGTCAATGGCAAGAATGTTGTCATTGTTCGTGTGGGCGAGTTCCCGATAAAGCCGGTCGCTTATCGCGATCGCTATTTTAAGCGGTTTGCCAACAGTAACCACCGACTGTCGTTGACAGAGATTGCCAATCTTCACCTGCAATCGCTGCAGCTTTCCTGGGACTCCTATCCGGAAGAGCGGGCAACTGTGAATGACATGTCTCTTGGTAAGATGGAGGCCTTTCTTAAACGAGTGAAGGAAGGCGGACGCTTCCGGGGAGAGGGGGATTGGCGGGTTGTTCTCGAAAAACTGGGGTATCTGAAGAACAGGGTGCCTACTCACGCAGCCATGCTGTTGTTCGGCAAAAACGATCCTCCCTACGCATTGCACATTGGCCGCTTTAAGACAGCCTCAATGATCATTGATGACCGGATGATTCGCGGCACCTTGTTTGATGTGGTGGAGGACGCCATGAAGTTCATCCTCTCTCACATCAAGATCGCGTTCGAGATCACGGGGGAAATCCAGCGCCGGGAGATTTTCGAGTATCCGCCCGCAGCTTTGCGGGAACTGCTGCTCAATGCCGTGGTTCACCGGGACTACACCAGCCCGACGGATATTCAGATCAAGATATTTGACAATGCCATCACTTTTTTTAATCCCGGCCGCCTTTACGGCGATCTGACCATTGCCAAGCTGAAGACAGACAGCTACCCGTCACGCACGCGCAACAAGTTGATTGCCGAGGCATTCTACCTGACGCGCGACATTGAGAAATATGGCACCGGCTACATCCGGGTGCGCCAAGAGATTGCCGTGTATCCTACCATGCGCTTCGACTATGAAGAGAGTGGCGACGGCTACTTCGTCAGCGTGAATTACCGAGAACAAAAGACGGTAACTACCCCTAAGACTACCCCTAAGACTACCCCTAAGACTACCCCTAAGATTACCCCTAAGATTACCCCTAAGACTAGAGAACGGCTATTGGAACTGATCGGGCATAACAGTCGGGTGACGCGAAAAGAGCTGGCTCAGCAACTTGGCATCAGCATCAACGGAGTGAAACAGCACATCCTGAAACTGAAGAAAGAGGGTGTTCTGGAAAGAATCGGGGGCAATAGGGTCGGATCCTGGCAAATTAACTGAAGAGAAAGGATGGGGGTCAAGCGACACAGGAGCCTGCCCTCCGAAGCGGTTTCGTGTAGAAGGGCCTGCCCTTCGTCTCGTCCACCATCTCGTCCGGCGACGTGTCCGGCGTAGATGGCGAAGACGGTAGTCTTGGCGAAGACGGAAGCCTTCGCTACGGCTGGTCTGAAAAGAGACCGTTGCTTGGTGCTCATATAAGCGTCAATAAACAAAGGGGAGGTTCGTTATTTGCTAATTTGATGACCCTTAACCCTTTTTAATGTTTAAAAATCCATGTATCCTTAGTGAATTTATACGAACTCAAGAGAACCCGAATCTCTAAATTGCAAGTTATGAATTTAACATCCATACAGAGTGTCGTGCAGGTAACGTGGCCCTGGCGCGACCCCATTGCTGTCTCCTTAACAACGGGCCGCTCGGGTGGGCATAAGCGCCGCGCGGTCATTCAAGCGGTCATTATGGCGGCCGTGGCAACGCTGATGACCATGGTCTGGCATAAGATCTGGCTGGGGTTGGCAATTTATAGTCTGAGCGCGGTGGTCATTATTTCCGGATTTCTTATCCCAACGCTATTCCGGGCACTGGAACGGGTCGGTCAATGGCTGGGCCGGATGGTGGGGATTGGTATTACCTGGCTGATGCTGATGCCGTTTTTTTACTTGTGCTTCGCGCCGGCGCGTCTGATCCTGAAGCTTATGGGTAAAGACCCTATGCATCGCCGTTTTGAACGCAACCGCAGTTCTTACTGGGTGGACCACAAACCGCCGTCAACCCCACAGCCTTATACAAGACAATATTAGTGAATATTCTGGGAATCAGCGCTTATTACCATGACTCGGCGGCCGCCCTGGTGCGGGATGGCGAGATCGTTGCAGCGGCCCAGGAGGAGCGCTTCACCCGCAAAAAACACGATGCCGGCTTTCCCCTGCAGGCCATCTGGTATTGCTTGGCAGAGGGCAAGGTTGCCCCGGGCCAATTGGACGCCGTTGCGTTTTATGATAAACCGATCACCAAGTTCGTCCGCATTCTGGAAACCTATTTCAGTGTGGCGCCCCGCGGTCTGCAATCCTTCATGATGGCCCTACCCCTGTGGTTGAAGCAAAAGCTCTGGATCCCGATGGAAATCGAGGCCACGCTGGAATCTCTGGGATTTCTGCCCGGCATACCTGTGTATTTTCCCGAGCACCACGAGTCGCATGCCGCCAGCGCTTTTTTCCCATCCCCTTTTGAGCAGGCCGCCATCCTGACATTAGATGGTGTCGGCGAATGGGCCACCAGCACGATTGGCCGGGGTCAGCAGAATCGCCTGGACATCCTGAAAGAGCTTCGTTTCCCCCACTCGTTAGGGCTGCTGTATTCGGCCTTCACCTATTTTACGGGGTTCCGGGTCAACTCGGGCGAATATAAACTCATGGGCCTGGCCCCTTACGGCGAACCGATTTATGTCAATCGTATTCTGGACAACCTGCTGGATCTCAAGGAAGACGGCTCGTTCCGGCTCAACCTGGACTATTTCGGTTACTTAGATGGATTGACCATGACCAATGCCAAATTCAATCGGCTATTTGAGGGGCCGCCACGGAAGTCAGAGACGGAAATCTCCCAGCGGGAAATGGATTTGGCCCGCTCGATCCAGGTGGTGACCGAGGAAATCGTCCTGCGCATGGCGCGCACCGCGCGCGCGCTCACGGGACTGGATAACTTGTGTTTGGCCGGCGGCGTGGCGCTCAATTGCGTGGCCAACGGGCGGCTCCTGCGGGAAGGACCGTTCAAAAACATCTGGATTCAGCCGGCGGCCGGCGATGCCGGCGGCGCCCCGGGCGCGGCACTCATGGTGTGGCATGTTGTTCAGAATCAGCCCCGCGCGGCTGACGGCGTCCACGACCGCATGCAGGGTTCTTACCTGGGCCCGGCGTTCGATGAGACGGAGATCGAAGCCTTCTTGCAGGCCCGGGGCTACCCGGCCGAAAAAATAAGCGACCCCGAACTGTGGGCCGACCGGATCGCCGACCTGGTTGTCGCCGAACAGGTCATCGGTCTGGTACAGGGGCGGATGGAATTCGGGCCACGCGCATTGGGGAACCGCTCCATTATTGGCGATGCCCGTTCGACCAGGATGCAGGCAATCATGAATCTCAAGATCAAGTACCGCGAATCGTTCCGCCCATTTGCGCCGACCTGCCTGGAAGAGCGTGTTGGCGAGTATTTCGACTTGGACCGCCCCTCCCCTTACATGCTCCTGGTGGCGCCGGTGCGGGGCAGTCGGTGTCGTGGTGTGGCCGAAGCCAGAAAACTTCCCGTGCGCGAACGAATCAAGCAGGTGCGGTCCGATGTGCCCGCCATTACACATGTAGATTACTCCGCGCGGATTCAATCGGTGTCTCGCGTGCTAAACCCCGGCTATTACCGCATTATTCAGGCCTTTGAAAAAAAGACCGGGTACGGTATTATTATCAACACCTCGTTCAATGTCCGTGGCGAACCGATTGTCTGCACGCCGGAAGATGCCTATCGGTGTTTTATGCGGACGGAAATGGATGCCCTGGTGTTGGGGCCATTTATCCTGGACAAGCAGCGCCAGCCACCCTGGCAGGAAAAGAAAAACTGGCGGGCGGATTACGTGTTGGATTGAGCGAACAAACTTCGAACAAGCGAGAAGACGGCTGATGAGATTTTTAAAGTATCTGGGGCGGTTGTTACAAGAGTTTATGGGTTTCGCCTGGCATAACAAAGCCTGGTGGATTGTGCCCGTCGTGCTGGTGCTTTTGCTGATGGCCATGCTGATCGTGCTGGGGCAGACCACGGCGCCTTTCATCTATACGCTGTTCTAAAAGAATCGTAACTGTGCAGTAGTCAGAAGACAGAATTCCGAATTTTGAGTCCTTCCATGAGAAGGCTTGTCAAGAAGCGACCGACGTGGCGGGCGCTGGTTTTCGTTCCTGAGGCATGTCATGCTTCCATTCGCACTCTATGCTGGGGCATTCTTTATAACCCG
>JAHIMN010000140.1 GCA_018896395.1 Verrucomicrobiota bacterium
CAATAGGGGACATCTGATACAGCAATTTCTTAAGAACCCAGACCCGGTTCAGCACGTACTCCGAAAGCAGCAATTCCTGCCTTCTCGTTCCGGATTGGGTGAGATCAATCGCCGGGAAAACGCCTCGATTGCTCAGGTCGCGATCCAACTTCAACTCTAAGTTCCCCGTGCCCTTGAATTCCTCGAAAATCACCTCGTCCATGCGACTACCGGTGTCCACCAGGGCCGTGGCAATGATGGTCAGGCTTCCGCCTTCCTCAATGTTACGGGCGGCGCCGAAGAACCGCTTGGGCTTATGCAAGGCATTGGAATCCACGCCGCCGGACAGGATCTTGCCGCTATGCGGTTCCATCGTGTTGTAGGCCCGCGCCAGGCGCGTGATGCTGTCCAGCAGGATAACGACATCCCGCCCGCATTCCACCATGCGCTTGGCCATCTCGATGACCATCTCCGCCACCTGGATGTGCCGCTCGGGCGGCTCATCGAAGGTGGAGCTCAACACGTGGGCGCTCGTATGCCGTTCCATATCGGTCACTTCCTCCGGCCGCTCGTCAATCAGCATGACAACCAGGTACACATCGGGATGATTTTTGGAAATACTGTTGGCGATTTTTTGCAGGAGTACCGTTTTACCGGTGCGCGGCGGCGCCACGATCACGCCGCGCTGGCCCATGCCGATAGGCGTAAAGATATCCATGACGCGCATGGACACCTCTTCCTGTTCCCGCTCCAGGATGAACCGCCGGTCGGGGAAGAGCGGCGTCAGGTTTTCAAAGGGAATCTTGCACCCGCTCCTTTCAGGATCACTGTCGTTCACCTTATCCACGCGCAACAGCGCGAAAAAGCGCTCCTTGTCCTTGGGCGAGCGGATTTCGCCTTCCACCGTGTCACCGGTCCGCAGGGCAAAGCGCCGGATCTGCGACAGCGAAACGTAAATGTCTTCCGGGCATGGCAGGTAGTTGTAATTCGGCGAGCGCAGGAAGCCGAACCCGTCCGGCAGGATCTCGATGACGCCTTTGCCGAAAATCGTGCCATGCTGATAGGCATTGGCCTTGAGGATTTCAAAGATCAACTCGTGCTTGCGCAGGGCGCCCAGATCCACCAGATGGTAGCGGGCCGCCAGTTCGTTGAGCTCAGGCACGGATTTCTGCTGGAGCTCCGAAAGATGCAGGGTCAGGTCCTTGCCCCGCCCGGCGGATGCAACCGGCGCGGGCGCCTGGACTGCCCCGGCATGATTCGGCGCGTTGCCGTTCGATACGTTCCCGTTCGGCCCGCCTGCAACGCTGGAAGCGTAGCGACTGCGGGCAGGCCCGCCTGGGTCCGCCGCCGGCGCGTTCACAGGCGCCGACCCGGCTACGGGTGCCGACCCGGCTACGGGTGCCGACCCGGCTACGGGTGCCGACCTGGCTACGGGCGCTTCTCCGGCGGGATCTTCCGGCGCGTTGCCCGGAGCACTATCATGACCATGCCGGATCGGCGGCACGGCGCCATTTTCCATGTAAATTTTAGACATTGATGTTCGCCCTCGCGGATGGTGCGGGGAATGTCCCGTGCGCCGGGATTTATTTTCATTCATGTTCCGTTTATTTTCCATCGCTTTTCTCCACATGTATTCCGATATGTTGCATAACTTGGACGGTTTGCCGTTGCGCACACACCTGCGTGCCCGCATTAAAAACCACATAATCCGCGCGTTTCATTTTCTCCTCCACCGGCCACTGGGCCGCCATCCGATCGTGTGCCTCCTTTTCCGTAAATCCCTTGGAGCGCAAGCGTTTTCGCTGCAGAACAATCGGGGCACTGACGCAAATCACCCGATCCCAGGCCGCCTCCCCGGCCGTCTCATAGAGCAGGGGAATAATGGCCGCCACACCGCCGCGCCACCCCTGAACGGAATTGCTGATTGCTGATTGCTGATTGCTGATTGCCGCGGCGGGTTGCAGGCGGGCCTCTTCCCGCCGCGCGAGGACCCACGCCTCGATGGCGCTTTGCGCCGCCGGATGCAGGAGGGCGTTCAGCGAAGCAAGCGCCGCCGCATCGCCGAACACGCGCCGCCCCAATACCGCGCGGTCAATCTCGCCATCCGGCGCAAGAATCGCGCGACCAAAGGCGGCCACGATCTGCGAAAACAGCGGCGTGCCTGCGCGCATAAGGCCATGGCAAACCGTATCCGCCTCAATGACCGCAACGCCCAGCGCTTCCAGGTACGCGCCTACCAGGCTTTTCCCGCAGGCAATGCCGCCCGTGACGCAAATCCGCAACCAGGGGGCGGCGGGGGCTTCGGTTGTCATGCCTGACGTGTTGGCTTTCATAATCTAAAGCCCGCAACCCCCGCAAACCAAGTATGGGAGTATAGGCGTATCGGTGTATGGGAGTGCGGGAAACTCTTTAACTCCCATACACCCAAACCCCCATACACCTCACTCTTTGCATCTGCGTCTAACGCAGCCGCAGGAGCACCTGCATGGCATTCGTATTTTGCGGGTCGTACATCAGGGCCTGCGTCGCCTTGTTTTCCGCATCCGGCCTTCGGCCCTGGCGCAATGCTTGCATGGCCTCCGCCGCCAAGCGCCCTGCGGAAAGCTCATCCGCGCGCGTGATGACGCGGAACACACGGTACTTGGCATTCCCCCATAAAAACCGGAAATAGCGGCCCTGCTCGGGGCGTTTTTCAAACAGCCGCGCGGCGGCCGACGGCGGCGGATTCAAAGCGTTCACGCAATACCGCATTTGGGATTCCGGCTGAATATCGGCAAACTCACCCAGCGCATACACATAATATGGAACGCCAAATGGTTCCATCCACGCGCGAAAACCCTCCTCGTTGGATTTGAATAGCGCTTCCCCGTAGGCACGCACCCGTTCCCGGATGCCTGGCGATTCGAATTTAGGGTGCAGAACGATGGGGCAATTTGCATAGGTCAGCAAAAAAGAGCTCAATCCAAAATTGGCCAGCACCCGCTCGCCGGCCGTATTGGAGCGCAGCCATCGGCAGAGTTCCCGCTTTTCGTTCAAATAGACCGGCACACTGCCCCAGCGCGCGGGGCTGTTCATAACATGCGCGGCTTCCACGCCCACCCCGACCAGCAACAGCACCAGGATCAGCCAGCGGGTAAAACTACGCTTGACAGACACCCAGTAGCCCAACCATCCGAGCAGGGCGGCAAACCCCAGGATCAGGAACACATGGAACCTCACGAAAAATACAAAAGCCAGAAGTGAGATGACCGTGTAACTCAGTAGTTGATTGATTTCGGGATCCGGATGCGCGCGCGTATGAAAAAGGGCAATGGTGCCTGCTAATACCGAAAGCCAGAGTGTTACAGGAAACAGGGTGGCTGTCAACAGAAAAGTTGCGGAATTTAAGGGCGCCGTCCAGAGTATGCGCTGGTCAAAGGTCAGGAGCGCGGGATCGGCGGGCTTATGGTTGAGAAACCGGAGCTTGGCCCAGAGCAGTTCCAGGAAATGGCTGTATGTTTCACCGTATTGCTGAATCCAGAGCGCACCCGCGATAAGCGGCAACAGCGGAATGAGCAGTCGGGCGGATCGCCGGAAGAGGGGGAACAACCGCTCAACGCCCAGGCCCAGCGCCACGCCATAGGCCAACAACATGGCAAACGAACCTGCAAACGCGTGTGCGCGCAGGTAGGGGTTCAGCACTCCGGCGCCGGCCAGCGCCAGTAAAATCAGCCACCACGCCAGGCACGCTTTGGTGTCCCGGAAATACTTTCCAGCCACGAACCGGACGTAAGACCAAATCCCCCAGAGGATGACGTAATACTGAATCAGGTCCCAGGCCGACATGGCGCACGCGAGCATTAACGCGGAAAGCAGGGCCGCAATGAAAAAGGCGGCGCGTCCTTTGACCCGATTCGCCAACGCGCCCAGGGCCCAGTGGCCGATGAGCAACGGCAACGCAAAATTTTCATGCTGGAGTTCCTGGCCGGTGGAGCGCATGACGGCTGCCAGCGCCACGGCGTAATACGCGCCGGCAATCCCCGCCGCCCAGGCGGAACGCGTCCAAGCCCATAGCCACAGGCTCATCAGCGGAATGCCCAGGCAGAACCAGGCGGCGGCGATCCAGCGCACGCGCTCATCCAGCGGCAGAGTCCGGGGAAACAGGCGGGCGGCCGCGGCATAGACATATTCCGCGCCCAGGGTATAAGTCTCGCGCACCACGACGCCTTCCGGCACCTGGACGGCTTTATCCAGGCGGGGGATGTGCCCGGTTTCAAAGAGCATGCGGACGTACCGGAATTCAAGCGCGCTTTCCAGGTTGAACGGCAAGGGCCGCCCATACTGCTCGAACTGGGCAGAAAGCACCACGCGCCGGATGGCCAGCCCCGCGGCAAACAGCGCGACCAGTCCCAGCACGGCCAGCAGGATTTTAATATAACGGGTAATCATGGTTTGTAAGCAGGTTCACGGTTCAACGGTTCAGCGGTTATTAGAGTAGGACCGCAATTCGCAAGCGCCGCCTGCCCGTGCCGTGCCCGGCAGACAGAAATCACGCATCGCCATGTCTTCGTTGCTTCAACCTGTTCGGCCTGTTTGTGTTAAACCGATGAACCGTGAACCGCTGAACCATGCCGAAATTCCTAAAACCTCTTCTTCAGAACAGCGTGGGTTCGCGCAGGGTTTTGGCCAGTGTATGAAACTCCATTTCCTCATAGAACGCCAACAGACGGCATGCATCCGGCGGCCGCGCCTGCATGTCAGCCAGCGATGCTCCGCAATCAATATCCGTCTGCAGGCGGAGCAAAGCCAAGTTGCGCGCAATCAGTTCGCGATGCTCACTAAGTGAGCGCCGCGCCTTTTCCGGTTCGACCTCTTCCACATGGTCAAGCGCGTTGGCCAGGGACTGCCATTGCTGGAGCAGTTTCGCCGCCGTCTTGGCGCCGATACCCGGCACGCCGGGAATATTATCGGAACTGTCGCCGGTCAGCGCCAGCCAGTCCACCACCTGGTCCGGCCGGACACCCATTTTGGCAAGCACTTCGGCCGCCCCCATTTTTTCGGCCACCTTGCCGGGCATTACGACGGCAATCGTCGGGGTTACCATTTGCAGCAGATCTTTGTCGCTGGATGCCACCAGGACGTCCAGGCCCGCGGCCACCGCCTGGACCGCCACCGAGGCCACGACATCATCCGCTTCGCGACCATCCAGGCGCACATGGGCAATCGCCGCGGCATCCAGCCAGGCGTCAATAACCGGCAACTGGGCGCGCAGCGCGGGCGGCATGGCGGGCCGTTGGGCCTTATACGTGGCCAGAAGCTCCAGCCGCTCGGCGGGCATTCCGCCGTCAAAGACCACCAGCTTATGCGACGGCCGCCAGATTCGCTCCATCTGCATGATTGTTTTAATGAACCCATACACAGCATTGGTGGGCCGCCCGGCGGCCGTGGTTAGCCCTGTAATGGCATAATAAGCGCGGTAGGCAATGCCCAGCGCATCCACGAGTAAGAGAGAGGAAGCCATGCGATGAATTTTCGATTTGCGATTGCCGATTTACTGATTCCGCTCAGTGGTCCACTTTGTTCAGGGCAATCGTAAATCGGAAATCGCAAATCGGCAATCGAAAATTCCACTCAGGGGTTTGCTTTGTTCAGGGCAATCGCAAATCGGCAATCGAAAATCGAAAATTCGGATCAGGGGGTGACGGCGGCCGGCGCGCCGACGGTGCCCGCGGCGCTCGCAACAAGCTCCTTGTTGATCTTGTTGCCGGCCGGATCCACCAGGTTGGCCGTGACAAAGATTAACAGGTTGAATTTCTTGCTGCTACTGGTCTTGCTCCGGAAGAGAAAGCCCAACAGTGGGATGTCGCCCAGGATGGGGATTTTATCCAGGGTGGTGGTTTGCTGTTCTGTAATCAGCCCGCCCATCACCACGGTCTGGCCGTCCCAGATGGTAATACTGGTGGTAATATTGCGGCTGTGGAAAATCGGCTGGGGCATATTCATGAGTTCCGCCCTGCCCGTGGTCGGGTCAATCAAAGTGGAGCCATAATTGATCCAGTCCGATAACTCGACCACCTGGGGCATCATGATCAGGTCAATGGAAAAGCCGTCCGGCCCCACCGTCGGCGTCACGTTTAGAATCACACCCGTGTCGCGGGTTTGAAACGCCGCCGGCGTGACAAAGGCCTTGGATATCACGGCCTGACTGCCACTGCCACTGCCCGAAACCTGGGGGGGAGTCAACTCAAACTCGGTCGGATAAATCAGTTCCTTGACCACCTTGATTTCGGCATTGGCCCCGCTCTTGGTGGTGACCTTGGGCGCCGAGAGCAGGTTGGCGCCGCTCCTCTGCTCCAGGGCGTGTAAAACCATGGTCACTTCCGGATTGGTCAGAACACTGGAAATTGACAGAATGCCAGCCAGACTGCCGCCGGGAGTCGCCGTAATGCCGCTGGCACCCATGGTTAAGTTCCGCAGACCCTTGGAAAAGGTGTTCTGATTCATCTGGATACGTTCCCGGCTCGCCAGCGGAATCGCGGCGCCGGCGCTGGCATTTTCAGCCAGCTCCCAGTTATCGGTCAACAGCCATTCGACGCCCAGTTCTTCCAAATCGTCTTGGGCGACTTCCACGAAGCGGGCCTCAATTTCCACCTGCACCGGCACGACGTTCAGGGAGGTCAGGATGCGCTCAAAGCTTTCCAGATTATCGGCCGTGTTTTTGGCAATCAGCAAGTTGAGACTCGGTTTATAGACAATGGAGGTGCCTTCCGGGAAAGGCACGCCGGCATCCACAAAAAATTGCTTAACGTCGCCCCGTTCCACGGTCGGCACCGCGCCGCCCAGCTCCATCCTGTCGCTGACGGCGCTCACGGCGGCGCCCATGATCGTTTCCGCAATCGAAGGCTGGACTTTATACGTGCGCGTAATCAGCTCGCCATAGACCACATCGCTCGGGGTAATGACCACCACATTTTCCTCGATCCGGTATTTCAGCCCCGTTACTTCCGTGATGTATTTAATGGCATCCAGCAGGACGATGTTGCGCAGGCTCAGGGTCACGGTGGGCAAATTGTCCTGCACGACCGCCGCCCCTCCTCCCTCGCCGGTCAATTCGCCTTCATTGAATTGGATCGCCGCAGTCGGTGCCCATTCCGCGGCGGCGCCGGGACGCCTGAGTTGCAGAATAAAGTTCACGCCTCTTTCGCTCGGCGGCGAATCCTTGTCGCAGGCGATACTGGCTTGATCCAAGTATTTAATGACGTCCACAATATTGGCCTGCCGAAACTCTAACTGCGGGATCACGATGCCGTTCAACTTCTCCAGCAGACGGCGCTTGCTTTTGTCGGTGATCATGGTTTCCTGGATTCTCGCCTCCGGACCCGCCGTTTCACGCTTCACCGGCGGGGTCCAGGTGTCGCGCACCTGGGAAATCATTTCGGCCTGCTGACGGTTCATCTGGTCGGTTTCCAGATTATACATTTTATCGTAGACTTTTTTCAGCTGGGCGGCTGCTTCTTCGTTCTTTTCGTCAAGCACCAGCACATTTTTGAATTCGCGCCGGGCTTGCTCGTACTCGCCGATGGCATAATACTGCCGGCCAAGGTCAATTGATGCCTGGATCTGCTTTACCCGATCCAAGTGCTCCGCGGAACGGCGCACGGGCACGGGCATGGCGGCGCGCGCGATGCGCTGGGTTTCGTCTTTCTTGATCTGTTTGCTCAGCCGGGCGGCCTTCTGATGCGCCGGGTAGTAGCCCAGCACGCGCCGGATGGCTTCCTTGACTTCCTGATACTTGCCATCCTTATAATAATTCAGGGCGATGCGGTATTCGCATTCGGCCTGACTTTGCATGGCCTTCTGCCGCGTTTCCACCGTATGCGGACGGACGGGCATCACGTTCATGGCCTGGTTGAAAAACTTCAAAGCAACGTCAAATTCATTCCGGCCCATCGCTTGATAGGCCAGATCCAGGGCCTTTAACGCCTCCACTTCTCTCGCCTGCCGACGGACTTCTTCCTGGGCCGATAAAAGTTCTTCCGGGGTAAGCATCTTGTGGGTCACCGCCATGTCGGTGGCAGTCGCGGAAGGCATTTCCGAAGTGCCCACGGCGCCGACCTCTGACTGCTGACCTCTGACTTCTGACCTCTGACTGCTGTCCCCCGCGGCTGCGCCCTTTTCGCGACTGAACAGACGACCCCAGAACGATGCCTTTGGTTGTGGACTGACTTCGACTTTGGCGGCCGCCTCCGGGCTGCTCTCCGGCACCGCATTCATCGAATCGCGATCCAATTCAAAATCCGACACTTTTTCCGCGATCGTCTTTTCTTCCGCCGGTTCTTCCGGCACGGCCGCGGCGGGTGTCTTGGCACTGTCATCTTCAGGAGCGGTCGCTGACGGCTTTTCAACGGCGGGCGCGGGGGTTTCAACGGCAGGTGCGGCTGATTCGGCGGCTGACGGCTGCTCTGCGCTGACCTCTGACCGCTGACCGCTGACCGCTTCCGTCGCGGCGGTCGCCGATTCCGTCTCTTCCTTCGCCGGTTCTTCCGGCACGGCTGCGGGCGTCGCGGGTTTTTCAGCGGCGGCCTCGACAGTTGCCTGTGTGCCGGCTTCGGCTTGCTCCACTGCGGCGGGCGCCTGGGCTTCCGGTTGCGATACTGGTTCCGTTTTTTCAGCCGCCGCAGGTACGGCCGGTGCCACCGTGTCCGTCGCCTTGGGTGTCTCCGCAGTAGAATCGGCTTGCTTCACTGCGGCGGGCGCGGGGGTTTCAACGGCAGGTGCGGCTGATTCGGCGGCTGACGGCTGCTCTGCGCTGACCTCTGACCGCTGACCGCTGACCGCTTCCGTCGCGGCGGTCGCCGATTCCGTCTTTTCCTCCGCCGGTTCTTCCGGCACGGCCGCGGGAGTCGCGGGTTTTTCAGCGGCCGCCTCGGCACTGACCACCGCCTGCAACGCTGTAGCAACTGCGGGCAGGTCTGCCGCCGTTTGTGTGCCGGCTTCGGCTTGCTCCACTGCGGCAAGCGCCGGGGCTTCCGGTTGCGATACTGGTTCCGTTTTTTCAGCCGCTACAGGTACGGCCGGTGCCGCCGGTGCGGTCGGTGCCGCCGGTGCCGCCGGTGCGGCCGTGTCCGCCGCCTTGGGTGTCTCCGTGGCAGAATCGGCTGGCGCGACAACGGCAGGCGCGGGGGTTTCGTCTTGGGCACAGACGGGCAAGGCAATACCTGTCAACAGAAGCCCAAGAGCAACAAAAAAGATGGTCAACGATTTCATCGTAGTATTGCTCGTTTCACGGTTTTATAGCCGTCGAACTATCGGGCTTCAACGCGCCAATTCCGGGATACAGCTATTTATCCGCCTCGGAAAATGGTTGCACAGGCATCTCCATGCCGGTATTAATATCTGCAAGAATAACGGTATCTTGTTTAATGTCAATAATCTTGTACGAATTATTTTTAAGCTTTATAACGTCGCCAAGTTTAACCACCATCTTCGTCTGATCCACCAGGAAAATCAGGATGGCGCCAATCTCGCCCTGGTTTTCGCGGTTAATGGTCAAGGGGATCACCTTGTTATCCCGGCTGACCTTCAGCACCGAAACGTCTTCATCCACCTCAAAGGTGCCCTTTTTGACCCTAATCTTTTTCGGCTCGAATCCGACCAGTTTGTAGCCGTCCACCGTATCGCCCAGCTTGGCATAGGTATCGCGCTGGAGTTGCCTGTTTTTCAGCAGGAAGCGCACATCATTCGTGCTCAGGCGCTGGACACCCTGGAAGCTTAGCGGCATGGGCGTGCGCCCGATTTTTATAACCCGTAATTTTTCCGCGAACGACGGATGCGCGTCCGCATCGCACGGATTACTGCCGGCCTGGTACTCTTCCAGGTTAGTGAAGCCATCGGCATCGGTATCCTGAAGGGCATCGTCCGCGTTCGGGCTCAGACCATACTTGAGCTCCCATTCATCGGGCAGGCCGTCAAGGTCGCTGTCCTTGATTTTAGCCCTGAGCACCGCCGGCTGTTGGGCGCCGCAATTACGGAACGGGCACATATCCGCGTCAACGGGAATGGGACGGCCGCACTTCACGCACCGCACGCGCAGTTCCGCCACCATCAGACGATTGCTCCAGGCGGGGATTTGCTCCGGCGTCTGCAGGGCTTCAATGCCCTCGTCCAGGAACGTCAAGTCCAGCAGACGGGCCGCCTGGGAGAGATTGCGGGACTGTTCCTGGTTCTGACTCAGATCTTCCAGCTTCTTGCGCTCGCGGCCCACCATCAGGATCAGGAGAATCAGCGACAATAACAGGCCGAACAGGGCGACGAACAGAATGATCTTGTCGTACGCCACCTTGACCCAGGCCTTGATTTCGCTGATATTCACGGATGATAGACCTTAAACCGTTCTTGGTTCTTCGTTCTTTGTTCTTCGTTATTCATGATTGCACGAAAGCAGGTACTTGATAAAGGCACCGATTTTGGCCCTCGTCTTGCCGGTCATCTCATACACGGCATCAAATTCAGAAGCCGGCAAATATTTTTGATCAAGGGCAACATAGAGTTCACTCTTAACCTCGGAACAGGACCTCTGGGCATAACGCAGAAACTTTACAAATTCCGCGTTGCTCCCGCCATCGAATCCTTCGGCGATGTTGTGCATAACCGAGCCCGATGCCCGCTGAATCTGATCTTTTAAACCATAATCTCGTGCAAACCCCGGCTTGCTTGTGAGGGCATACACTTTACCGGTTAACTCGCGTGCCAGTTGCCACGCCTCGATATCTTCAAACCGTTTGATTTTCATTAATCCTTCCCCCAACGAAGAACCAAGAACGAAGAACAAAGAACTCTTCCTCTTTCTACTTCTTCCCGCCCTCCTTGAAGGAGAGCGACGGGGCAAACTGACACACATCCAAGCCCAATTTGACGTCCAGTTTTTCGCGGCCCAGTATGACCTGGCGCTCGCGGGCGGCCGGCTCGGGCGTACCGGGCGCACGCGCGGCGACTGCCGGGGCAGAGACAGGGCCGCCGGCGCTGTATTGCTGGCGCGGATTGGTCATTTCAACCCGCGTTACGACCATGAACATCGGCCGGCTGGCCAGGAGGTTCAACATCTCGATCACCGTGTTTTCCCTGGCTTTGACCGATATTTTAAAATGCTGGCTGGACACCAGTTTATCCCCGCCGGGCGAGGAGGCCGCGGCTTCCGGTGACGGCGCCCCGCGGCGGCCGCCGGAAGCATCCGCCCCCCGCGCCGCCTGCTCAAAATGATCGCGCTCAATGGCCACCAGTTCCGCGATGTCCGCCTCCTGGAGAATGTCACAGAGCGCTTCAATAATTTTTAATTGCTGGACCAGGCGGGGAATATCGCCCGAGGCCGGCAATTGCCCGACGGCATATTTATCAAAACCGAAAGCGTATTTTTCCGGGAACTTGATGCGGGCGTTTTGCAGACGGTCCCGCAGTTTGCGCAGGGATTTTTCCAGGAATTGCATAAAATCGGCCGCTTCCATGGGCTGTAGATTCACCTGGCCGGTGCGCAGGAACTCGTTTAATTCGTTATACTGGTCAATGACATCCTTCAGGTTCTCGGCTTCCTTGTGCACGTTAGGCGCCGCAGGGAACGGATCGCGCCGGTATAGTTGCTGCAGGCGGGCGGTCACCGCATCCAGCGCCAGCGCCTGCCGGGCATACAGCCTCTCCGAAAGGAACAAGCCCGTCCCGGCGCCGATCAGCAAAAGCACCGTGACGCCCAGGCACAGCGCGAACACCGGACGTTTTTTAATAAAAGCCAGATTCATAAGAAAGTAATCCGTAACTATTTAGCCGTTCACGCACAAACATGAAAAAACAAGATTTTGCCCACCGAGTAGAGAGGGGACGCAGTATGTTTAGAGCAACAACTTCCTTAGTATCCGCCCTTTCGGGCAGCGTGGCAAATGGTTGTCAGCTCAATGCACCTGTTTTCCCCTCCCCCTCTAAAATTCCGTACG
>JAHIMN010000141.1 GCA_018896395.1 Verrucomicrobiota bacterium
ACTGCGGGCAGGTAACCCTGGTCCGCGGTCGTGCCGCTCCACACCAGGCGCGGGCTGACTTCCATGGAAATGCCCGTATGCATGACGTGCAGGACGATCTCACCGGGCGTGGCGCTCGCCGAAAGGCGGTTGACGTGAAATTCATGCCCTCCGCCCATGACCGAAACCCGTGGCAAGGCCAGCAGATTCATGGCCTTACCCGTCAGGGCCACCCGGTCTTCGCAGGCCATGGCGCTGCGGAACCCGGTGCGTTTGACGGCCTCAATTGCGCGTGCATTGTATTGACCGTGCGGATAACAGAATGAGAAGGGTTGCCGGATGCCTTGCCGGCGCAACTGCAGGTAGCACTCGCGGATATCCGCATAGGGATCGTCCGCAGCGGCCAGGTTCTGGTGCCGGTGCCCGTGCCCGCCGAAAACAAAGGTCCCGCGTTTTTGCATGGCCTTGATTTCCGGCCAGGTCAAAACGTCCACACCCTCATATTGGCGGCGCGCTTCCGGTGTTTCGGCGACGGTATCGGTAATTAAATAGACCATGGCGCGGAATCCGTGTTTCTTCAAGAGTGGTTCGGCGATGGCCAGACTATCGCGGTAGCCGTCATCAAAGGTGATCATCACGCTCTTGGGCGGAAGTCGTTTGCCGGCCTTACGGTGGTTTACGATGTCGTCGGGTAAAACCGTGCTATAGCCCTGGTTGCGCAGGGCGCGCAATTGGCGCTCGAATACGCCGGTCGGCACCCACCAGGCGTTGTTGGCGACATCGCCGATCTTGTGATACATCAGGATCGGCACGGCGCGTGTTCGGTGCGATTCCCTCAGGCGTTGCACGGTCAGCCCCAAGGCGATGACAAAGGCTGCCAGGATAATCCCGGCCACCGCCCGCCCGCAACGCTGGAGCGTAGCGACTGCGGGCGCGGCCAGTGTGTATTTACTCTCGCGCTTCATGTGCTGTGTTCCTATTTACCAACGCGGGCTGTGCGCGCAACCCAAGTTTGATGTCTCGCTCCGGCAGTGTGGCGAATTCGGTTCGACAAAGGCTGCGGCGATCTTGGGCCGCCTGCGGGTTTCCCGCGCTTGCATGGACTTAAGTCCAATGCTTTACGCGGCGCACCCGCATACGGCCCAAGCTTGTCTTGCTTTTTCGAACCCCGACGCTTCGGTCGGGGAACCGAATTCGCCACACGGTTCCATCGGGCTTCGCGCCGCGCTACGCCCGATATCTCATTCCGTCATCCGCCGTCTGTCGTCCCCCCTTCGCCATCGCTTCGCTAATGGCTACGGCGGGCAGGCCGTCCTCCGACATTGGGCGTTGGGCGTTCGGCGTTGGACGTTTGCTTCTCTCCGTACTTTCTGATCACACCCCCATCACCAGCCGTCGCAAAACATCCTTCACGGGAGCGAGCGCACGGATCAGCCGCTCGCCGGCCGGGGAATAATAGATTTTATAAAACAGCGCCTTGAGAGGCGCGTGTTGCTTGTACACCTGATACGCAAAATTACGGAAACAGCGCAAAATCTCCCGGCGCGGGAATGTTGGCATGGTCAGGATGGTGTCCATCCGGCCCATGAACCAGGCGTCCGGCTGGTCCTTCGGAATAAAACCCTCCTGCAGACACACTTCCGCCAGTTTCGTGCCGGGGTACGGCTCGAAGATGCCGATAATGACGCTGTCAGGCTGGATGCGGGCGTTGAGATCCACGGTTTCCTGGAAGATGGCCGGCGTTTCGTGAGGGAAGCCGACAATATTAAACGATTTCGTTCTGATCCCCACGCGCCGGCAGGCCGCGAATGCCTCAGCGATCCGGTCATTGGATTGGCGCCGTCCGAGGACTTCCCGGCGGAAGGATTCACTGCCGCTTTCGATCCCAATGCTGACCCGGTGACAGCCGGCGGCTTTGAGTACGCGGCAGACGTCGTCGTTCAGCGTCTCCGGGCGGGCGTTGATGGCGAAGGGCAGGGCACACTCCCGGCTGTAGCACGCACAGAAAGCGTCTACAAAATCCCGGCGCGCGGTGAAGCAGTCGTCGTTAAAATAGAGTGAGCGCAGGGCATAACGGCCCAGCACCGCCCGGATTTCCTCCAGGCAACTCGCCACGCTGCGGAATCGGACGTATTTGCCTTCCTGCCGGGTGCGCAGGGCGTGGTTACTGCAGAACGTGCAGTCGTAGGGACATCCGCGCGAAAACATGAACAGTGCGGTGTGGAAGTCGGAATTAATGATCTGCTGGTAGTCAAACAACTCGCGGTCGGGAAAAGGCAGGATATCCAGGTCTTCCATAAAGGGGCGTGTTGGATTTTTGACAAGACCAAAGTCGCGGGTTTTCACCCATAAGTTGCGGATGGCGCGGGGGTCCCCGCGTTGTTTCAGCGTCTCGGCCAGCTCCAGGAGCGGATATTCGCCCTCGCCGATGCAGATTGCATCCAGGCCTTTGATGGATTCCAGGCATTCCGGCGCGAGCGTGGCATGGTGTCCGCCGAGAATCGTGAAGGCCGGGAAGGGCTGAAGGTCCTTGAAAATCTGTTTCACGAACCGGAACTGGGGCGAGACGGCGGAAAACGCGATCAAATCCGGCTGGTACACCGCAAGCGCCCGTTTCAGAGGGGCGGGGTCGTAGGCCCCGAACATATAATGCAGGCGGGTCTCGTGGCCGTGTGCCTTGAGCACGGCGCTCAGCATGCCGATGCCGAACTGGTAACTGCGGGCGCCGCCGCGCACGCCGATATCGGGATAGACAAAAAGAATCTTCATGGCGTGCCCATCCGTGCTGCTATCCGTCCGAATATTGTTTTTCTGAGAAGATTTTTACCACGGATGAACACGGACTGACACGGATACTGGCAGAAAGGGAGGAGACCCCCATTGTTTTTTCGTGCCAAAGGCAGATCCGCCTGGGCGGAAAATCATTTTCTTTATCCGTGTTTATCCGTGGTTGATTTTCTTTGGTTTGTTCCGCCTCCGCCAGTGGAAGAGCCGCCAGGCGCGGTAGGCCAGCCCGTCGCGCAGGACGGCCAGCATGATCTGAAATCCGTCTTTCAGGGCGCGGGACTTCATTTTGCCGCCGGCGCGCTTGTTTTCATGGGTCGCCACCTCCACCAGCGGATAGCCCTGGCGGATGGCGCGGGCCGCGATTTCAATTTCGCAGTCGAATCCCTTGGCCTTGTGCTTGTAGCCGACGGCCACGTCGCGGACAAAGGCCTTGTAGCCGTTCAGCACGTCCATGATGGTCGTGCCGAAAAGGATGGAAAACATGAGCGTGAAGACCGCGTTGCCGAAGAGCCGGATCACGTTATGATCGTCACTGCCGCCCAGTACACGCGAGCCCACCACCAGGCCGGCGCCGTGCTCAAGCGCGTCCAGGAAAAGGCCGATATCGCGCGGGTTGTGGGAGCCATCGGAATCAAAAATGATGATGGCGTCGCCGGTGGATTGGTCAAAGCCCGTAGCCAGTGCGGCGCCCTTGCCGATGGCGCGCGGATTCAACACGATCCGGGCGCCCCGGGCCTGGGCCATGCCGATAGTCAGATCCTGCGGGTTATCCACTACGACCAGGGTTTCGAACCGGTAGCGCGGCAAACGGGCGATGGCGGCGTTCAGTTCGTCGAGGACCGGACCGATGGTGGCCTCTTCGTTTCGGGCGGGAATGACCACGCTGACTTTCTGGATGGGCATAAGTGTTCCTTCGTGGCTCTCATGAAAACTATTCCGGCCAATGCCACATCGGCACTATAATGAAATGTCAGGGAGGAGGACATAAAATAATTGGCGGGCCAGTTAAGGGGGCGCATTGCACTTCTGCGGGGCGCGTTAAAGAGCGTTCTTAATTCACCAATTTCGAGGGGATGATTTTTTCATTTCAGGATTTGCGGCAAAGATGTAACCTCATGTTGTTTTCCGATCGGGAAAACGTCTTAGTTATCACCGGAATCTTGCATCGCGTCAGTTTGGTGCAGATGCAAGGCGCGAGCGGTGCCGCTGTATAAGCAT
>JAHIMN010000142.1 GCA_018896395.1 Verrucomicrobiota bacterium
GTTCAGCGAACAAATCTTACATGTTCTGTTTTTTTGTAATGACAAACAGAATCTTATCCTCATCCATTTCGTGTATTCCGTGTGTTTCGTGGTTACTTATGCTCCGGCTTTATTATGACTGAGCCCCTATTCCAGATCGGCGCGGAGGGCGTGGATGTCGAACGCCTCATGGCCGCGATCCAGGCCGCCGTGGAGCGCAAGATGGAGCGTGGCGTCTACCGTGATGTGCACATCGCCCAGGCCGAGCGGACCAACCTGGCCAATCTGCAGGACGACGAAGCGTTCCTGCGGTATTACTTGGACTGCCTGCGCAACGCGGTCTTCATTGACATTAACGATTTCGAAATCCGCGAACGGCGCCGGCTGGGCGCCGGAATGCTGGTGGGCCTTAAAAAGATTCTCTGGAAACTGCTGAAGTTCTATACCTATCGGCTCTGGTCCCAGCAAAACCAGGTCAACGGCCTGCTGGTCACGGCCCTCGAAGGCCTGGACGAAAAATATCGCAACCGCCTCCGCGACCTCGAACGCCGCCTGGCGGCCCTCGAAGAGGAAAAGGCCAAATCATGCCGCCCGCCGAACGCATAGCCTTCGTCTGCCCGCGATTTGCCGAAGGCGCCACGATCGGCGGCGCGGAAACACTCCTGAAAGCGCTTGCCCAGCAGACCGTCGCCGCCGGACACCGCGTCACTTTCCTGGCCACCTGCGCCCAGAATCATTTCACTTGGGCCAATGAACTCCCGCCCGGACCGCGCCGGATCGGCAACCTGGACGTTATTTTTTTTCCCGTGGATGCCGACCGCGACACGCAAGCGTTTCTGCGCGTTCAGGACGCCATCAGCCGCCGGAGTCATTTCACAGAGGCCGACGAGCAGACCTGGCTGAGGAACAGCGTCAACAGCCGTTCCCTGTGCGCTTATTTGCAAGCCCATGGCGACGAATTCGACTGGATCGTGATGGGCCCCTATCTGTTTGGGCTGGTGTATTTCGCCAGCCGCCTGGCTCCCGCCAAAACGCTCCTGGTGCCCTGCCTGCACGACGAAGGCTTCGCCTATACCCGCGCCTTCCGTGAAATGTTCCGGAGCGTCGCCGGTTGTCTGTTTAATTCCGAGCCGGAACGCGCGCTGGCCCGCCGGCTGTATGACCTGCCGGAAGCTTCCGGCGCGGTCGTGGGTATGGGTCTCAATCCGTTCGAGACCTCGCCCGATGCCTTCGCCCGCAACCACGGTCTTACGGCGCCCTACGTGATCTATGCCGGGAGGCGCGAAGCAGGCAAAGGCACCCCGCTCCTGTTGGATTATGTAACGCTCTTCCGCCGGCGCACGGGGAAGGACGTCAAGCTGGTGGTGGCCGGCACGGGGGAGCTCACGCCACCCGCCGAGTTGCAACCGCACCTGCTGGATGTCGGGTTTCTTTCGGAAGAGGAAAAGCACGCCGCTTTGGCCGGCGCGGTGGCGTTCTGCCATCCATCCATCAACGAAAGCTTGGGCATTGTCATCCTGGAATCCTGGCTGGCCCGCACGCCCGTGCTGGTACACGCTCGCTGTTTGGTCAACCGGGATCATTGCCGGAAAAGCAACGGGGGCCTCTGGTTCCGGATATATCCGGAATTCGAGGAAGAGCTGCTCGCGTTCCTCCAGCAGGAAAGTCTGCGCCGGGCCATGGGCGCGGCCGGCCGGGCCTATGTTCTGCGCGAATACGCCTGGAGCGCCATCAACTGTAAATTTCAAGACGCCCTGCGGCAGTTTGCCGCCCGCCGAACATGAAGGCCATTCACCAGTTTGTCGCCGGGTTCACCGCCGGCGACGCCATCAGCAACGAGGCGCTGACCCTGCGCGCGCTGTTCCGCCGCTGGGGCTATGCCGCCGAAATTTTCTGCGAGCTGAACCATACGGGCCCGGCCCTGCGCCAGGAGGCCCGCGATGCCGCGCGCGCCACCGAAGTCATTGCCCCGGATGATATCGCGCTCCTGCATCTCTCGATCGGATCGGCCGTAAACGACATTTTCGGGGGCCTGGCCTGCCGCAAAGTACTGCGCTATCACAATATCACCCCCGCTCATTTTTTCCGCGGTCTGCAGGAAGAACTCGCGCGCGATCTGGCCTGGGGCCGGGACCAGGCCCGCACCCTGGCAAAAACGGCCGCCATCAACATGGCCGACAGCCAATTCAATGCCAATGAACTGATTGCCCTGGGATATCCCGCCGTGCATGTGATGCCGCTCGTGCTGAATTTTGGCGCGATCAACGCGCGCGCTGACCGTCACGTGCTCCGCGCGCTCAGGGACGACCGGATCAACATTCTTTTCGTGGGGCGTTGTGCGCCGAACAAACGCATCGAGGATGCGCTCTACGCGTTTAACTATTTTCAGAAAACCGTGGAGCCGAACGCGCGTTTCATTCACGTCGGCTCGTTCGCGGGCCTGGAGCGCTACCAGGGGCTGCTAACCGTCTATGCCCGCAACCTCCACCTCAACCAGGTGGTCTTTGCCGGCGCGGTGCCGCAGAGCGAGTTGACCGCCTATTACGAGGCCGCTCACCTGTTTCTGTGCATGAGCGAGCACGAGGGCTTCTGCATCCCGATCATCGAAAGCATGGCCCACAACCTGCCGATTTTGGCCTATGCCGCCGGCGCGGTGTCGGAGACGCTCGACGGCGCCGGGGTCCTGGTCCGTGAAAAACGCTGGGATTACATCGCCGAAATGATGGGGCAACTCACACGCCGCGGGTCGTTCCGCGAGGCCGTGGTGCGCGGCCAGCAAAAGCGCCTGGAGCGCTATCAAGCGCGCAACCTGGAAGCCGAACTGAAGGCCTGCCTCGCGCCGCTGCTAAGAAATGCAGAATGATGAAGCCAGAAGTCAGAGGTCAGAAGTCAGAGGTCAGAAGTCAGAGATCAGAGTGTCTTCCGCTCTTCTATTCGATATTGGGCGTTCGGCGTTGGACGTTGAGCGTTTGCTTCATCCGTTTTCTCTGGTCCGTCGTCCGTCGTCTGGCATCTGGCGTCCTTTTCCGTCCACGGTCCGCTTCAGGCCATCGGCTGGGTGTCGCCGGCAGACGGATCTTCCATGGTCTTCAGAATCGCTTCCGTCCGATCCATCGCTTTGTGGATCGTGATTATTTCCCGCTGAAGCGTTTGCAGGCTCTGGGAGGCGAGGGCATGGCGCTTTTCCAGAAACCGGCGCCGGAACTGCAATTCGTCGTTTTCCAGCGTGAGCGTGTTGATCTGCTCGCGAGCATCGGCCAGCACGTCGGAAATCTCAGGGAATTCGTGTTCCGCCTCCTGCTCGTCGACCACCGCTGTGGCAACATCCGTTGTGGCGGCGTTCGGCTCGACCGCAGGGTTAGCGACTTCCACGCCGTCGGCTAACGGCACCTGTTGCTCGGTGCCGCAGTCGGGGCAGGTGATTGCGAGCCCCGCTCCCAAAGCGTTGATCACCAGGCTTTTGCCACAACCCCCGCACTCGAAGACAATGTCTTTTGCGGGAAACGATTCGTTAATTAACGATTCGTTAAGTGTGTCATCGCTCGCCATGGCCATATCTCCTCTGATAGTTGTTATTATCGGTTCCGGCCTGGAAAATGCAAGAACAAAATGCAAAAAAA
>JAHIMN010000143.1 GCA_018896395.1 Verrucomicrobiota bacterium
ATAGTCTACAGCCTACCTGCCCGCAGTGCTTCGCTCAGCGATGCAGGCGGGTAGCCTACGGCCTGAGCATCCTATGGATGCTACTGTGTCTGGATCATCATTCACCTGGTGGCATTGACCGGTATCATGTCACCAAAAACCAACTGAGAGGAAGCTTGGCATGCACCGTTTGACGCCCTACCTGCGCCTGATGCGGCCGGACAACTGGTTTAAAAACATCTTCATGTTACCGGGGATCCTTCCGGCTTTTTACTTCCGGCCCGATCTACTGAGCTGGGCAACCATGTTGGCATTGGCCTGGGGATTTGCGGCGGCCTGCCTGATTGCCTCCAGCAATTATGTGTTTAACGAAATCCTCGATGCCGAAAGCGATCACCATCACCCCGTCAAGCATAACCGTCCGCTGGTGGCGGGTACCGCGCGGGCTTCCGTGGCCTGGGCCCTCTGGATCGTCCTCAGTCTGGCGGGGGTGGTGTTAGGGTTTGCGTTGAATGTCCGCTTCGGCGTGGTCGGTTTCTTGTTCTGGGTGGCGGGGATTCTATACAACGTTCCGCCGATCCGGCTCAAGAATATCCCCTATTGCGACGTGTTGAGCGAGTCGCTCAACAACCCGCTGCGTCTGGCCCTGGGGTGGTATGCCACGGGACTGGGTTCAGCGCCGCCGCTCTCCATGTTCATGGCCTACTGGATGTTCGGCGCGTTTTTGATGGCGGCCAAACGGTTCGCCGAATTTCGCATGATCGGCAATGTCCAGCAGGCGGCCCGATATCGCAAATCTTTCCTGCGCTACACGGAAGAAAGCTTGATGGAAAGCATTTTATTTTATGTTACGCTGTTCGCCTTAATGAGCGGTTTTTTCATCGCCCGCTACCGGTTTGAATTAATCCTGGCAACTCCCTTGGTGGCCCTGGCCATGGCGTATTATTTGCACTTGGCTTACAAGCCGTCCATCACCGTGCAATATCCTGAACTGCTCTACCGGGAAAAGAAACTGGTGCTGATCGTGCTGGCGGCCTGCCTGGCCTGCTCCATCCTGCTCTTTGTTGATCTGCCGTTTTTTAACAACCTGTTTGATCCGTGGCTTCTGCCGCAACGGACGCTCAGATAAAGGATGCGGGGCGTGGATGCTGGTCATTGCCGCGCGCGCTCCTCAATTTCCATAATCCGCAGCGCCCCGACAGCGATGTCACCCGAACCGCCATAGTAGATGCGCGGCTCAACTAACACGGGCGTCGGTACGGAAAATTCCGTGCGTACGGATCCGGCCCCGTTGCCATTGAATGCGTGCCGCACCAGAACATTGCCGCCGACGTCGGTCGCCACATCCATCCAAACGGGAGCCTCGGCCGAGACGTTGCTCCACACAAGATCAGCTTCGAACGCAAAGCGGCTTGCATACAGATAACAGAACTGACCGAAGGTCAACATCTGGCCCGCATCCCTACCTGCCCGAGCCGCACGGACCACACTGCCGTCCGGTTGCACCTCGTCGCCGCCTGTTAGTCGGCGTGATTGGGCCGGATTGAACACTATCCTTAACGGCGTTTTATGAATCGCCTCTAACCCCCGCCCGCCGTTCCCGTCGAGCCGATACCCGTTCCGGCCGTTAAAATACCGCAGGAGAAATTGCATAGTATCCTCGTATGGACGAACAATCAGCGGCTGACTGTCAAGCCCGCAGGGATTAAAAGCCAGCATATCCAAGCGAGCCGGCAGGGCCGGATCGATGGCGATCAACGCGTTGTCGGGCGCCGAATGCAAATGCCTGATGAATTCGTGGTCCGGCCGCAATGAGACTTGAATGCGGCGACTCTCTTGCACCATGAAGGTCGCAGAGGCAATCACAGCCGCGCCCGCCGCCGTCAGATATGCCGCACGCCATATAATACCCTTTCGCGCTTCCGTCCACCGCCAAAGGCGCGTCAGACCCAGCGCGGTCATCAGCGCCAGGAACGGGAACGTTTCAAAATAATAGTATGGCCCGATGTTGTTTTCGCCCCAATACCAGAAGGTCATGTGGCCGAAGCATATTAAGACTACGACCGCCAGCCAGAGCGGGCTCCAACGGCGCAACCAGCCGATCGCAGCCAAGACCAGAGCCGCGAGCAATGACCCCTTGAAGCCGAACAACCATCTGTTCAGCAAGAGGACGTTCTCGACCAAATGCGCCCAGCCCATGGAAATGGTATGTATGTAAGTTTGGCCATCTGAACAAACGGTTGGGCCAAAGCCCATGCACTTGCTATGAGCATCATATTCGTAAAGCGTCAGTAGCGGGTTGGCCGTGGTCAGCAGATTGTATCCAAGAAAGCAGCCAAGCCCCACAGCCGCGCATAGTGCGAATGCCATCGTGCCGACCAGCGCGAAACCAGTGCGCCGGCGAAGCACATACAAGAGTGCATCGGCGCCGAAGGGCACGGCTAATAGCGCTGCAGTATATGTTCTATTCAACAATAACAGACTCCAAGCCAAGCCGGCCAACGCAGCGTAACCCCAGCGTGCCGACTGCGCCCACTTCAGATATGCCCAAAGCATGAGGCTGACCGCCAGTATCCCGCTTGTATGACTGAGCAGGGATCCATGCACAAACAGGAAGTAAGGCGAAGCCAGCAACAACAGGGATATCAGCAATGCCGGAATATTGAGCAGCAGGGCGCAGCCGGTTATCAGCCAAACGCTTAATCCGGCCGCCAGAGCGCTCATCAGCCTCGCGTTGCCGAGCAGGACACCTGGCGCCAGCCAGAGAGAATGAGCCGGCGGGTAGCGTGATAGCCAGCCGACTTGTTCATCGCAGATGATCATGGGATGGTAAAACGCCCATGGTACAGGTGGCACGCGTCTGGCCACACACCCCTCTAGAAAATTGTGAGCTTGGAACACGTAACTGTTCTCGTCCGTCGTGAAAGGCAAATCGAAAAAGAACCAGTGACCCAGAATATACGCAGCCACCGCCACCAGCAGGGCGGTAGCAAGGCGAATGAATGTAGATGTCTTCATACCTGATATTGCACGAGAATGAGGAAAAAGATTGAAAAACCATCGGGAACCCCCTGTAGGATTGGATTTATAGAAGAACAACCAATCCAAAAGGAGGTAACCCAGATGGTTATGTATTAGGATAGTGCAGAACGGAAGCTGGAACAAGGGAATAAATTGGACGATGGCTGTGAAGTCGAGCGGTTGGTGAGGATCACCGCAGAAACCGCTTGCGGAGAATGTTCGCAACGGTTGAGTGCATTTGGCGGGCTGCTGGCGTCGGTTAAATATTTGGACCTGATCGGTCGCATCGGCCACTGGTGCCATTTCCTGTAGCGGATGCTATTCCCTGATTTTCTCTGCTTGACTCCACGCAATGATCTGATATTGTCATTTTCCTCAAAGGATGTGATCTGTTTGCAGGCCACAGGGAATGATTCGGATGGTCGGGCCGCCATCTGCATAAAACGCGTTATATGCAGAGGAGTGTCATGGCTCAACCACCTGTTCCGCAGAATTCATCCGCCGGTTGCCTCGTTCGTTTTTTCTGGATGTTCATGGGCAACATCATTGTATTCCGATAACTGATTCAAGAATGTTTTTTATGGTGCCGGGCATTCTGCCGGCTTTCTGTTTTTACCATGGACTTGAGATTTGCTGCTGTGTGCCTGATTGCCTCAAGTAATTATGTGTTTAACGAAATCCTTGATGCCATCAATGAATGCCGGTACAATTCATGCGCCCGGTACACGTGAGGGGCTGTATCCCCGGCACTATTCTGGGGATCGTTAAACGGAGTCTATCGCAATATGACATTGAGCATGGAAGCCATCCTAAACATGTTGCCCCGTGTCCGGAATGAGGCCCGGAGCATGCAGGATATCGTCCTGGCCAACCTGGTGGCCATTGGCGAAGTGCCGGCGCCTTATCAGCATGAAGAAGGTCGCGTCCGCAAGATGTTGGAGCGATTCAGCGAATGCGACTTGCAAAGTTGTTCCACGGACGCAACCGGCAACGGGCTGGCTATCCTGCCAGGAAGCGAAGGCGCAGCCAATATCCTCATGTTTTCCAATGTGGATACGTTAGCTGACGAACACGCCGAGCCTTCGCTTGCTTTTCGAAAGGACGAAATCGTCGGTCCCTTTATTGGCGACAATTCCATGGCCTTGGCCGCCATGGCATCCCTGCCGATTCTCTTGGAACGACTGCAGATCCGTTTGAAAGCCAATATTATTTTCATGGGGGCGGTGCGTATGCTGGGACACGGAAACCTGTATGGGTTGAGCGGGTTTCTCAATAACAGTGGGATGCCTATTCGGTACGGTCTTTCACTGGAAGGGGTCCAGTTAGGACGGTTGAATTACGCCTGCTTGGGTCAGTTGTTGTGTGACATCACAGTGCGATTGTCAGAAGATTATAACTGGGTTCAATTCGGTGCCACTGGGGCCATCATCCCAATGAATGATATTATAAATCGCATCAATAAAATCCCCCTGCCGCGACGTCCTCTTACGACGATTGTCTTCGGCCTGATCCGGGGAGGCGTCAGTTATCGAAATATTGCCCGGGAAACCGTGCTCAGTTTTGAAGTCCGTAGTGAGTCGGCCGATCTGCTAAACCAAGTGGCCCAACAGATCGAAGACATTACGGAAGACGTGGCGGCCAATTCCGGGGTAACCGTCAAATTCGACATATTTGCGCGCCGCGCGCCGGGTGGACTCGATATTTCACATCCGTTGGTGCGGCAGACCCGCGCCATTCATACGGCACTGGGTATATCGTCCCAGATGTATTCCACGACCTTCGCACTGGCCGCCCTGGTTGAAAAAAAGACCCCGTCAATAGTTCTTGGCTTGACCACGGGAACGCGTCGCGACGATCTGCCGGAGCTGGAGGAAGCCGCCGCCATCGAGCCGATATGGACGGGTCTGGCCCAGCTGGTCGGCGTGCTGCTGACAATAGATGGAGGACTTTGCGATGGGGCTTAAACACTGGTTTGCCAAGCCCCCGCATCTCAAACCGGCCGCGTCGCGCGAGGCGGCGGACGTGGCCGTTTGGTTACAGACCAACACGTTTCATCATTCCAATTTTTCCGATTTGCGCGCCCTGGTCGCAGAAAAAGAAAAGCAGGGACTTAAAATCTCTCTCTGCATCCCCACGCTTAACGAGGAAAAAACCATCGGGAAGGAAATTACGGTCTTCAAATCGGAATTGATGAGCCGCTATCCCCTGGTTGATGAGATTGCCGTGATTGATTCAGGCTCGACCGACAAAACCTGTGAAGTGGCCCGGACCTTTGGCGCAGATGCTTACCTCGCCGCCGATATTCTGCCGGAAACCGGGGATCGTAAGGGTAAAGGGGAAAACCTTTGGAAAGCAATTTACCAACTCAAAGGAGATATTATTATCTATGTGGATGCGGATATAAAAAATATTCATGCGCGTTTCGCGTACGGGTTGCTGGCACCGCTCCTATTGAAGCCGGAAGTGAAGTATGTAAAGGCCTTTTATGATCGGCCTTTGATGATCTCAAAGGGGGTGCGCGTATCTGGAGGCGGCCGTGTGACGGAGATTCTAGTCCGCCCACTCTTCTCGCTTTTTTTCCCCGAACTCACTACCATTATTCAACCGCTTTCCGGGGAATACGCGGCGCGGCGCGAGGTTCTGGAAAGCATTCCCTTCCCCATCGGATATGGTGTTGAGACCGCTCACTTGATTGATGTTTATCAGCGGTGGGGGCTGCGGGCCTTTGCTCAGACCGATTTAGACCAGCGTATTCATCGCAATCAGTCCACACAGGCACTGGGTAAAATGTCCTTCGGCATTTTACAGACCTTTATATCCAGAGCCCGGGCCTTGGGCCTGATTGGAGAGATGCCGGAACGATCGCAGGTCCTCCGCCAGTTTCAAGTGCGCGATAACGTCTATGAACAGGTTGACTCTTTGCTTCAGGAAATGGAACGTCCGCCAATGCTGGGAATCCCTGCCTATCGGCGGAAATTCAAACGTTCCTAACATGATCGCGTTGCGTATGCGTATAGCCATCGTCCATTATCACCTGCGTCCCGGCGGCGTCACCCGCGTGATTCAACATGCTGTGTCGGCCCTGCGAGGCTCGCGCTGCCAGGTCGCGGTGCTGACAGGCTATTCACCCGATGCAGAAAGTTTTATGCCGGGTCAGGTTCATATTGTACCCGGACTGGATTATCCGCAATCCGGAACTTCCGGCCAAACGTCATCGCTATTGGTCGCCACCCTGGAAGCAACAGCACAAAAAGCGCTTGGGGGCCCGCCGGATATATGGCATTTCCATAATCATACGCTGGGAAAAAACACCGCTTTGTCGCAGGCCGTCTATCAAATGGCATTGCGCGGGCAGAAACTGCTCCTCCAGATTCACGATTTCCCCGAGGACGGCCGGCCGGCCAATTACCGCAAGTTGATTGGGGATATAGGCGAAGGCAACCCTGCACTTTTGGCCTCCCGCCTTTATCCCCAGGCCCACCATGTTCATTATGCCACCATCAACAGCCGCGACCGGGTCTTTCTATGTCAAGCCGGGATGCCGGAATCCCATGTCCATTTGCTGCCCAATGCGATTGATCTTGGTCACATCAAAGCGATGCAAACGGCGACACACAAGGAATCGGAGCGGTTGTTTGTCTATCCAACAAGGGCGCTGCGACGCAAAAACATAGGTGAATTTCTGCTCTGGTCCACGCTGGCCAGACAAGGCGACCGCTTCGCAACAACGCTTGCTCCAACCAGTCCCGCCGATCTTTCGTCTTATCAGCAATGGGTCGCTCTGGCCCGGCGATTGAAATTGCCTGTTACCTTTGAAATCGGCCGATCCACCCCGCTGCCGTTTCCCGTATTGCTCTCATCAGCTGCGGCAATCGTAACCACCAGCGTAGCCGAAGGATTTGGGTTGGCCTTCCTGGAACCCTGGCTGGTCGGGCGTCCGCTGACAGGACGGGATTTACCTGAAATCACAGACGATTTTAAAGCGCACGATATCCATCTTGACGGACTTTATCGGCATGTGCTGATTCCCCGCGACTGGATTGATCTGAACATTTTTCGGCGTAAAATCGAATCCGGCTATTCTCAGTGGCGCTCCGCCTATGGTCGCCCGGAAAACAATAACGAAACGGAACGGGCCTTTCAGGCAGCCATGGTAGATGACCGGATTGATTTCGGACGCCTCGATGAAGCCTTGCAGCAAAACGTCATCTGCCGCCTGGCGGTTTCCACCCAGATGCGTTCCGAGATTAATCCGCATCAGCTCCTCGGTGCCGCGCCTTCACAGCCGGTGATTATTCAGAATCGCGAGGCAATTCGCCGGATTTACGGATCGGACCGGTACCGGCGTCAATTGGAGCGGCTTTATACCCGTGTCGGCGAATCCGGATCAGGGAAATTGGTTGCTATCTCCGGAGAAGTATTGCTCGATCGCTTTCTGGCCCCGGACCGGTTTTATCTTCTTCGAACATAAGATGACCCATGCCACGTAACACACCCACGCGCGAAACAGCCGTTTTGATTAAAACCATAAGGGCGCTTGTGCATCCATTGGCGCCCAAACTCACGGGCGTCCGGCCAAAGATCCGGCATCTTGCGGGCATCAAGGCCGTGTTATTCGACGTTTACGGCACACTGCTGATATCAGGCTCCGGAGATATCAGCTACGGGACGGAAGCGAACAAAACACGTGAGTTTATGGCCGCAGTTCAGGCCGTGGGATGGAACGTGGATGACACCCAAACGGCGGCCTTGTTCGTGGCCTCCTGGCAACAAAAAATTCGCGCGCTCCGGCACAACCTCCGGCGGGACGGCATCACGTATCCCGAAATCAATATCGAACAAGTCTGGCGCGAGGTGCTGACATCATGGCACAACAAACAGCAACGAGGCAATCAGTTTGGGCGCGACTACATCCGGCGCCTGGCAATCGAATACGAATGCCGCGTCAATCCTGTTTGGCCCATGCCGGGGCTGAGTGATGTATTGCCGCGCCTGAAAGCAGCCGGCCTGATTCTGGGGATTGTGTCTAATGCGCAATTTTTCACTCCCTTAGCCTTGGCCGCGTTTCCCGAAACCGGATGGACGAGCGGCCTCTTTGATAAACGACTGTGCGCTTGGTCCTACCGCTGGAAGGAAGCGAAGCCATCGTCTCGGATGCTGAAAGTAATACTGTATCGGCTTTCCAGGTATCATGGCATTACGCCCAGCGAAACCCTTGTTGTCGGGAATGATATGCGCAATGACATCCTTCCTGCCAGCCGGTTGGGATGCCCAACGGTTCTCTTTGCCGGCGATGCGCGTTCCCTGCGATGGCGGGCGGAAAAACCTGAATGCAGGGCTGTTACGCCGAGCCTGATCTTGACCAGGATGGCGCAGTTGCCTGAGGCCATTGCCAAGTCTATGTGAAAGACGAGTATGGTTCAAGGTTCAGCGGTTCACTGTTCAACGGTTGCCGATTTTTCTATCAAATTTTCCAACCGTGAACTTCCTAACCGTGAACCGTTGAACCATACCGGTATTCCTTGCGGTGGGTCGTATGCTATGTTAATCTTAATACCATAGCTATAACGTATGGTGAGGGTTCCAGGAGCATTCAATGACATTGTTAATTGTAACCATTGTGGTTTCGATGGGCATATCGTTCCTGTGTTCGCTATCCGAAGCCTGTTTGCTCAGCCTTTCCATGGCTGATATCGCGGGTCTGTCTGAGAAAAAGCCCAGGTCAGGCCAGCTCCTGAAGCAGATGAAAGAAGGCGTTCAAAAGCCGATTGCGGCAATTCTGATTGTTAATAATTTTTCCAATATTATCGGGGCGGCTGTCTCGGGGACAATATTCAGCGACCTGTTTGGAAGCAAGTGGATTGGCCTTTTTTCCTTCGTTTTTTCATTGGCGATTATTCAATGGGCCGAATATCTCCCCAAAACGCTGGGGGTTTTGCACAACCGTGCCCTCGCCGTTATAATCGCAAGACCCCTGGCCTATATTGTTCATATCCTTAATCCTCTGGTGTTTATGTTGGAACAGATCAATCGTCCGTTCCTGCGCGGAGCGAAATACCGTTCGGCGGTGGATGCATTAAGTGAAATTTCGCTGTTGGCCCGCTACGCATCAGTCAACAAGCTGATTTCGCGCGAGCAGGTGGACATCGTCTCGCGCAGTATCAAGCTCTCGCAGTCCCGGGTCCAGGATATCATGGTCGGGCGCGACGAAATCAAGTTCCTCTCCACCGCCATGACGATGACTGAGGCCCTGGTCGAGGCGCATATTCATCATCATACCCGCTATATCCTCGTGCGGGAAGGACACATGGATGAGATTGTCGGCTACGTGAACGTGAAGGATATCGTCAACGCCCTGCAGATCAATCCCACGGACCCCTCGCTTAAAGGCATTACGCGGCCGGTGTTGACGGTGAGTGCCTCGCTCCTGGTGCCCGGCCTGCTGAAGGAGCTGACCCGCGGCTACCAGCACATGGCGGTCGTCAAGAACGACCAGGCCAAAATCGTGGGGCTGGTGACGCTGGAGGATGTTGTGGAAGCCATTGTCGGCGACCTGGAAGACGAATACGATGTTCTGCCCAGCCACGTCATTCCAATTTCAGAAATCCGCTTTTTGGCTGGCGGCGGCGTGAGCATGGCGACGCTCAGGAAGAAAACCAAATTCGATCTGCCGGAGCTTCCAACCAACTTGAATGATTGGCTGTGTTCATTATATCAAAATCTGCCGCCCATCGAGCGCGCGATCTCGTTTTTGGACTTGGTGTTCATCGTGCGCAAAATCAGACGTTCCAAGATTCACGAGGTCATGGTGGAAAAGCGCCATCAAACCAAGCCGGTGGCGATGCCCGGATAATTGGTCTTCGCGTATGCCCGCCGGCAGGCCCGGCGGCGGCTGGACGAGCGCCGAAAGAATCTGGACCCACAATAAAAACAAGAAAAGAAACCGGAACATTACCCGCGAAACACGCGAAAGGACGCGAAAAAAGAAAAGATTTCCCTTTTAAATTTAGCGTTTCTTTCGCGTGTTTCGCGGGCAAATTCTTTGGGTTTCAGGCATAGCCCGCGTTAGCCGGAGCAATTAATGGATATTTTGGACTTTGATTTTGTCGTGGTGGGCAGTGGCATCGCCGGCCTGATGTCAGCCATTCACCTGGCCCGTTATGGCCGGGTCGGCATCCTGACCAAGAAGGACAGCGCCGAGAGTAACTCGAATTATGCCCAGGGCGGCATTGCCTGTGTCGTAACCTCGGACGACAGTTTTGAGGAACATGTCCGCGACACCCTGGTCGCGGGGAATGGCCTGTGCAATGAATCGGTCGTGCGGACGATCATTAGCGCCGGTCCGGCGCGTATCGCGGAATTGGAATCCTTCGGCTTAAAATTTGCCGAACTGCCCGGCGCCCCCGGCGCGGGCTATGACCTGGGACGCGAGGGCGGCCATTCGCGCCGGCGGGTCCTGCATTGCGGCGATATCACCGGCCGGGAAGTCGAGCAGATCCTGCTCAACCGTATCCGCGCCGAGCCGACGGCTACGATCATGGAACACTGTACGGTCATTGATCTCATCACGACGGGCTGGCTGGGCGCGGACGGGCCGAACCGGTGTGTGGGAGGGTATTTTCTTAATACCCGGACGGGCGCGATCGCGGCCTTTCGTACGCCGTTCACCGTGCTGGCCACGGGCGGCGGCGGCAAGGTATATTTGTATACCACCAATCCCGATATCGCCACCGGCGACGGCGTGGCCCTGGCCTGGCGCGCGGGCGCGCCGATCAAAAACCTGGAATTTATCCAGTTCCATCCCACCTGTCTGTATCACCCGGAGGCCAAGTCTTTTCTGATCAGCGAGGCGGTACGCGGGGAGGGCGCCGTGCTGGTCAATGCGCGCGGCGAATCGTTTATGGAACGCTATGACCCGCGCGGTTCATTAGCGCCGCGCGATATTGTGGCGCGCGCCATTGACCACGAAATGAAGCTCCGCGGCTCGCGCTGTGTCTATCTCGATATCCGCCACCAGCCGGTTGCGTTTCTCAAGGAGCGTTTCCCGAATATTTACATGACTTGCGCCCGGTTTGGGATTGACATGGGCTCCGACCTGATCCCGGTGGTGCCGGCGGCGCATTATTTCTGCGGCGGGGTGGAGGCCTCTGTGGATGGAAGCACGTCCCTGCCGGGACTCTATGCCTGCGGGGAAGTGGCCTGCACGGGCCTGCACGGCGCCAACCGGCTGGCCAGCAACTCGCTCCTGGAGGCGCTGGTCTGCGCGCATGCCATGGCGGAAACCGTCGGCGTGTTGCCCCGCGCCCAGCCGGCGCTTGCGATCCCCGCCTGGCAGTCAGGTGCGGCGGTACCCAGCGATGAGGCGATTGTCATCGAACACAACTGGAACGAGTTGCGCACCTGTATGTGGGATTACGTGGGCATCGTGCGCACCAACAAACGCCTGGAGCGTGCCCGCCGCCGCATCGGTAACCTGCGCCGTGAGATTCAGCAGTATTATTTCGATTATCTGGTCACCCCCGACCTGCTGGAATTGCGCAACATCGCCGCCGTGGGCGAACTGATTGTCCGTTCGGCCATTCATCGGCGCGAGAGCCGCGGCCTGCATTACACCCTCGACTACCCGCAGAAGGACCCCGCCTTGCCGCCGGCGCCTGCCCAAGCGTTGGCCAAGGACACCGTGATCCGCGATCCCCCGGG
>JAHIMN010000144.1 GCA_018896395.1 Verrucomicrobiota bacterium
CCAGCCGCCAGTCCTTGAGTAACCAGAGAATCCATTTCATGCCCGTTCCCCTTTCAAAAAAAACACCCTTAACTGTTTTCATCCTGATGCACAACAATCAGTCGGCCTCGCGGTCATTGACATACTTATATTTGATACTATACTGAATAAACCATGGTACCGCAATGGATAATTGAAAAAAAACGCGATGGCCGCGCCCTGGCGGACGAGGAAATCGGCTTCTTTATCCAGGGCTATGCCAGCGGCGTCATCCCCGATTACCAGATGGCCGCCCTGGCCATGGCCATCACGCTCCAAGGCATGTCCCCTGACGAAACCGTGGCCCTGACCCGGAACATGTTGGCCTCAGGCATCACGCTGGACACTTCATCGCTGCGCAATCCCAAGATTGACAAGCATTCCACGGGCGGCATTGGCGACAAGGTGTCACTGGTCCTGGCGCCGCTGGTGGCCTGTTGCGGCATCGCCGTGCCCATGATCGCCGGACGCGGCCTGGGGCTTACCGGCGGAACCATTGACAAGCTGGAATCCATCCCCGGCTACCGTACCCATCTCGATGAGGCCGCCTTTTTACATGTGCTGCATACCTGCGGCTGTTCCATTATCCGCGCCATGGATAATCTTGTCCCTGCCGACAACAAACTCTACGCGCTCCGCGATGTAACCGGCACCGTGCCCTCGATCCCTCTGATCGTGTCCAGCATTTTGAGCAAAAAACTGGCGGCCCAGCCGGATGGACTGGTGCTGGACGTGAAATGGGGGCACGGCGCTTTTATGACGACGCGCTCCGGTGCCGAAGCGTTGACGCGCGCGCTGGTCACGACGGGGCGGCGCCTGGATCTGCGCATGGCGGCACTGCTCACGGATATGAATCAGCCCTTGGGCCGCGCGGTCGGCAACTCCCTGGAAGTGGCGGAAAGCGTGGACGTCCTGCGGGGAAACGGGCCGGCGGACGTAGTGGCGCTCACCCTTGAACTTGGCGTACGCATGCTCATGATGGGCCACGTAGCCGCTGATCGAAAGCAGGCGCTGGAGCGGCTCCGCGCCAAACTTCAGTCCGGCGAGGCGTTTGAACGCTTAAAGACCATGGTGCGCCTGCATGGCGGCGACCCGCGCGCGCTGGATGATCCGGCACGGTTGCCCTCGGCCACCATCCGTGAACCCTTGCCGGCCCACCGCGCCGGCTTCATTCAAACCGTGGATGCCGAAGCCATCGGCCGCGCAGCCCTGCTCCTGGGCGCCGGGCGCGCGCGGGTGACGGATAAGGTTGATCCTACCGCCGGCATCGCCGCGCTGAAAAAAATCGGCGAAGTGGTGACCGTCGGCGAGACATTGGCCATCCTGCACACAAACCGCCGGGACCGCCTGGAGGAAGCGCGCGCACTCTCTGCGGACGCCTTCCGGATCACTGTAGAGCACGTTTCACCGCCCCCGCTCATTGCGCTCGAAATTTAGGCCTTTAACCATCGGGAACCGCTATGAAAAACAAGAAAAGAAACCGGAACATTGCCCGCGAAACACGCGAAAGGACGCGAAAAAAGAAAAGATTTTCCTTTTAAATTTAGCGTTCCTTTCGCGTGTTTAGCGGGCAAATTCTTTGGGTTGCGGGCATGACCCGCATTAGTAATAATAGTCAGATGCTCGATTGCGATTATTTTCTCAGATGGGTTAAGTCGATTGTCATGCTATAGCGGTCGCATCCCCGGTGCGTTCCCTGCGGGTTTGAATATTGCCCCCGTAACATCATCCGCCATTGATGCGTTCCTCAAGTTGCTGCAGTCCCCGGATGATCTCATCCCATTGGGGGTAATCGCCAAAAATCATCGGCTTCATTTGGACGTAGTCACTCCGAAGCCCCTGCATTCGCGCTCCGGTCCATCAGTTAGCATCCTCTTGCGCAATGCTTTCAATGAGGGGCTTCATCCAGCCCGTTGCGCGACGCAGGTTCAGCTTCAAGTCGGCCTTGTCTTTGGGTTTGAGCAAGCGTCGCAACCGGGCGATGACAGACGGTGTCATACCGTTGGCCCCCATGTAGCGGAGCGCCTGGAACACATGCGGCGCCACTTGGCCCGTCACATCCATCGTCTTCGGCCCCCGATTGAGGAACTTAACGGAATGAGAGCCGAGCTTGACCGTCTGCGTTCGACCATTCGTGTAGTATATGATTTTCGCTGGAACCTGAGTTGAAATTCCCAGAAGGTTGGCCGCGTATGCGCCGGAGGGGATGATCCGCAGGCCATATTGCCTGGCCCACGCCCGTGCCAAGTCGTCCGGCGACGGAACTACCATCTGGTTTAACAAGGTGCTGTATTGGGGCCAGGCATACAATCCACGCCCGACGCGGCGGATTGTGCCCTGTCGCACAAGACGCGAAAGAGCCTGGTCTACGGCAGCGCGCGGCCCAAAGTCCAGAAAATCGGCTATCGGAACGGACTTTCCGCCGCGAGCCTTAACCTGCGCAACAAGTTTATCGGCAATTGGATGTATCACTCGCATGCTGCCTTATTGTCAGAAAATACGACCGTTGTTTCTGACATTAGATCATAATTTGCCCTCACTGAAAAGTCCTTATTTCTGTGACCGTGTTCCGGCCGGAGTATCTTGCCACACGGACGTGACTTCGCATCGTGGATCTGCAGGTCTGTTCAAGGATATACCCGCCCCTGCAGACGGTCAAACCGGGAATCATCGGTATACAATACCCTGTACTGCGTGGTTTAGACGGCAAAAATAAACGATCGCCGGCCGGCCCGCCTGCAACGCTGTAGCACTGCGGGCAGGGGATCCCAATGTATGGGTCGGGTGGCGATAGGCACCGGAAGGGGCAACCATGACGGCGTAAATGATACCGCCGGGGCTTTGGCTTCCACCCTTCGGGGAGTCGAACCGAGATACCCAAATGTTTTTGTCCCTGCCGATGATTTTCGGTGTTGACTTCTGCTGGGGCGGGTATATCCTTGAATCCAAATCATGAATAATGCCCGCCTGCAACGCTGTCGCGTAGCGACTGCGGGCAGGCCGGCAAAGTACGTGTCGTGTAATTGTTTCTAAACGTGTCATTCTTCGAAAAACAAAGCGCTGTATTACAGGATAGGAGATGCATCATGAAAACGCGCATCGTCGGAATCGGTTGGATGACGGCAGTGCTCATCGCGGGACAGCTGGCCTATGGGCAGGAGCGTCCGTCGGCGCCGCGACCGGAGGCCCCGCCTCGGGCCATTGAGATCCGGCACAAACAGTTGGATATTGAACAACGCCAGTCGGAAATGTATTTCAACAATGAGATGCGCAAGATCAAATTGGAGCAAAAGCGCCTGGAACTCGCCCGCGACCGGAAAATGCAACAAACCCCGGACGCGAAAACGTACCCGGGCAAAAACTACTGGCGCGGGCACCATAAAACCATGAAGTATTTTTGCGGGCTCATGCTGATCTGCATGGTCGTGCATATCCTGCTGGCGATTTGGGTTTACCGCGATATCCGGCATCGGAACGCTGGTTCCGGATTGTGGATTGTTATTACTCTGCTGACCGGACTATTGGGCGCCCTGGTTTATGCGGTGGCCAGGCTGGGCGATAAACCCGCCCGGCCCTGACAGCAGCGCTGAGCCTGATTCCCTCGATACACTAATCATGCTCTCGCCCGGCTGGGTTTGATTTATTCAATCAATACCAGGCTGTAATAATTCTGGCGGCTACTTTGATCGGCGACGACCTTGATCGGGTAGCCGTTGTTATGCGCCGTCTGGTAAACATCAATGCCGCTGGCTTCCATGGACGGCCGGGCTTTGTAGGCATGCGTGCAGGCTTTCAGGTTGCATTCGGAACATAGCCGGCAGGGTCCCGCGCCAAACGCAAAAGCCTTGTAGTAACCATCCAGAAAAATCGTGCGCTCAAGCTTGACCGCAACCGCGCTGATATCCGTGTGATCATTGCCGTGGATCAGAATCGCCCGGCGATATTCCTTCAACATTTTTGCCGTCGTCTCCGGCGCGGATGAATAGGGCGGACAGGTGAGGCATTGCCCGTAACCATCGCAGCCGTACTGGCATTTCATTCGGACCCACTGGCCGGTGACGACGGAAGCAGTTGAAATCAGCCTTGCCTCCAACGCGCCCAGCTTGATGG
>JAHIMN010000015.1 GCA_018896395.1 Verrucomicrobiota bacterium
AAACAAGGGCGCCGCCGCGTTGAAAATGGACGTGAGCAACGTCAAGCAGGTTGAGAAGGACATGGAATGGATCATCAAGGAATTTGGCAAACTTGATATTGTGGTCAACAATGCCGGCGTCAATACGATGAAGCACCGGGTCAACATCAACCAGTTCCCTCTCAAGGAGTGGGAATGGATCGTCAAGATTGATCTCACCGGCGTATTCATCGTCAGCAAGGCTGCTTCATCTCGCATGATTGCGCAAAAGTCCGGAAGGATAATCAACATTTCGTCGGTGTTCGGCCTTATCCCGTCCCGGCTCCAGTGTGCTTACGTCGCCGCAAAAGCGGGCGTAATAAATCTTACGAAGGCCATGGCCTTAGAGCTGGCTCCGAGCGGAGTGCTGGTCAACTGCGTGGCGCCCGGCTCAATTCTGACCGAGGGCACAAAACAGTTATTTTACAGTAACAATGCAATCATGCAACAGCGCGCTAAAGCCATGCTTTCCCACGTGCCGCTCAACAGACCGGGCAAGTGCGAGGAAATTGCGTCCGCAGTCCTGTTTCTGGCCGCGCCGGAAAGTTCTTACATAACCGGCGCTGTTATTACCGTGGATGGCGGCTGGACTGCGGGCTATGCAAGGGATTTTTGAAGTAAGCGATAATTAATAACATGAACATAAAATATTCCAATCCGCAAATATCCGAACCAACCGGAAAGCAAATAATGCGGATGTACAGGACCATGCTCCTGATCCGTTCAACCGAGGAACATTTGATTCGTTCGCACCAGCGCGGGCTGGTCCATGGCGCTTGTCATACCTATATCGGCGAGGAAGCGATTGCGGCCGGTGTATGCGCCAATCTGACAACAAACGACGCGGTCTTCAGCACGCATCGCGGCCACGGCCATGCGCTGGCAAAGGGGGTAACGCCCCATAAGCTAATTGCCGAACTGTTTGGCAAAGCCGAAGGATGCTCGGGCGGACGCGGCGGGAGCATGCACCTGTTTGCCCCGGAGATCGGCTTGATGGGCACCAGCGGCATTGTGGGACCCTGCATCCTGCAGGCGGCCGGCGCCGGTTACAGTTTCAAGCTGATGAAATCCGGCCGCGTTGCCGCGGCATTTTTCGGCGACGGCGCCTCCAATAACGGCGCGTTTCACGAGGGGCTCAACATGGCGGCCATCTGGAAACTGCCGGTTATCTTTATATGTGAAAACAATCAGTTCGCGACCGAAGTTCCCATCAGTTATTCGGGCGGAAACCCGGAGATAGCGCAGCGCGCCGCCACTTATAATATTCCCGGCGTATCAGTTGACGGCAATGACGTTTTGGCGGTTTGCCGCGCCGCGGAAGCGGCCGTTGCCCGCGCCAGAACCGCCGGCGGCCCAACCCTGATTGAATGCAAGACGTACCGGATAAGACCGCATGCCGAGGGGATGGGAGATTTTACCTGCCGCACTCGCGATGAGGTCGAACAATGGAAAAAACTTTGCCCGATTTTGCGCGCTCGAAAAATGATGATTGAGCAAAAAATAGCGTCCGAAAACGAGCTTGAAACAATTGCCGCGGAAATAACGGCGGAAATATCGTCCGCAGTCAAAGCAGCGGAAGCCGCGGCCTGGCCCGACCCGGCAACTGCTGCCATCCATGTTTATGACGAAAATCCGCCAAAAGTAATTTCGCCTGCTCCGTTGGCATCAGAAGCCGGTCGGGAAACGACTTTCGTTAGAGCCACTCTGGAGGCGTTATCGTCGGAAATGGAGCGGAACCCCGCCATTTTTGTTATGGGGGAAGGCATTGGCAAACGCGGCGGCAACTTCGGCACCACGGCTGGTTTGTTTGACAAATACGGCCCGGCGCGACTCTGTGATACGCCCATATGCGAACGCGGCTTTATCGGCCTCGCGGCCGGCGCTGCCATGACCGGCTCAAGACCAATAATTGATTTCATGTTCACGGATTTCATTCTTGACGCAGCCGGCGAAATCATCAACCAGGTGGCCAAGATGCAATACATGAGCAACGGCAGACTAAAAATGCCGGTTCTGCTCAGAGGTTGTATCGGAATCGGCCACTCTGTCGCAACGCATCATTCCGGTAATTACGGCTCGATGTATGCGCACTTTCCCGGGCTCAAGGTCGTGATTCCATCAACGCCTTACGATGCCAAGGGACTTTTTGCCCGGGCGCTCAGGTGCAACGATCCTGTGCTGTTCCTGGAACACAGAGAGCTTATGGCAATCAAAGGGCCGGTTCCGGAATGCGATTACGAAATAGAGTTTGGCAATGCCGCTGTCCTACGGGAAGGCCGCCACGTCACGGTTGTTGCCCTGGCGCTCATGGCGCATCATGCTCTGAAGGCCGCCGCGGAATTGGAACAAGAAGGCATCAGCGTGGAACTGATTGATCCGCGCACAATCTCGCCGCTGGACATAGATGCAATAGCAAAATCAGTCCGAAAAACCGGGCACCTGCTGGTGGTGGATGAGGACTTCGGTCAATTCGGATTTGCAAGCGAGATTGCCGCGCGAATCGCCGAAGAGTGTTTCGACGACCTTGACGCGCCGATCCGGCGTGTAAGCGGCCTGTTCACCCCGACTCCCTACAGTCCCAAACTGGAGGCGGCGGTTGTCCCCAATGTGGCTTTAATCATAAAAGCGGTCCGCGATTTGATGGAGGAATAATGGCAACCAGAGCATGAAATTGATTTTCCGCCGAAGGCGGATCTGCCTGTGGTATGAGAAACGGCGTAAGAAAGTGTGGCCATCGAGAAACTTGTCCAGCGTTGGGCGGGATCCGGCGGTGGTCCATGCTATAGCAACACAACCGGATAAAAATCTCATTGACGGCAAATGCCGTCACTGATTCAGGAAATACAATGAAAACTGATACTTGTACTGTTTTGCCCGCCGAAATGAATGTCGCCAAGGAATGGGTGTGGGCTCATCTTGGGAACACGGAAACTCCGCCTTTTTCGTTTATCTACGGAGGTCAGTCTTCGAAAGAACTGCTTCCGTCATGGAAGCGCAAAGAAACCTCGAAAGAACTGGATAATCAACGGACTCAGCACGTAGCAACCTACACTGATCCGTCCACGCGACTTCAGATTCGTTGCGTGGCGGTGGTCTACAGGGACTTCCCGGTCGTGGAGTGGACGGTGTATCTCAAGAACGCCGGGAAAAGAAACACCCCGATCATCGAACAGCTTCAGAGCCTTGACGCGCCGATTGAGCGCGGGCCG
>JAHIMN010000145.1 GCA_018896395.1 Verrucomicrobiota bacterium
CGGCCTGGTGGATGAAGTGCTCGCCGGACGCCTGAAGAAATGAAAAATTCCAAAATCCAAGCTCCAAATTCCAGGGAAACGCAATCAATTAAAGCAAAGGGAATAAAACCGATTGAAAAGTTGGATTTATTTTGTCTTTATTAGAATTTGAATATTCCTTGGAATTTGGATTTTGGAATTTTCCCTTATAGTGAACTTTTGCGTTAAATAAGTTTGTGTTTTTTTCTCGGAGATAACCATGGCCAAACGCACAATGCCCACTTGTTCTTTCTGCGGCCGCGCCCGGAACCAGGTCAATCAATTGCTCGTGGGGCCGGGTTGCAACATCTGCGATGCCTGCGTCGAACTGAGCCGCAAGGTTCTGAGCGAAGGTTCGTCGGCCCAAAAAGCTGATGCGTCCGCAGGTGCCGGTACGCCCGTTGCCGCCGGTATGCCGGTACTCAAGGTGCCCAAGCCGCATGAAATCAAGGCGTTCCTGGATGAGTATGTGATTGGCCAGGAATACGCCAAGAAGGTACTCTCCGTGGCGGTGCATAACCATTACAAGCGCCTGAATCAGGGCGCCCATTTTCCCAAGAGCGATCCGCTGGCCGGCGTCGAAATTCAGAAAAGCAACATCCTGCTCATCGGGCCGACGGGCAGTGGCAAAACGCTCCTGGCGCGGACCCTGGCGCGCCTGCTCGATGTGCCCTTCAGTATTTCGGATGCCACCCCGCTTACGGAGGCCGGCTATGTCGGCGAGGATGTTGAAAATGTGCTCCTGCGCCTGATTCAGGCCGCCAACATGGATGTGGCCCGCGCGGAACGGGGCATCGTGTATATTGACGAAATTGACAAGGTCGGGCGCAAGGCCGAAAATGTTTCCATCACGCGCGACGTATCCGGGGAAGGCGTTCAACAGGCCCTCTTGAAAATCATGGAAGGCACCGTAGCCAATGTGCCGGCGCACGGGGGCCGGAAGCATCCCCAGGAGCAGTTCATCAAGATCAATACCGAGGGCATTCTCTTCATTTGCGGGGGCGCCTTTGTCGGGCTGGAGGATATTGTCCGCCGCCGGGCGGGGTTGCGCGCGATCGGTTTCATTCAGCCGCATGCCGGGGAGGGGCCGGGCGTGGAAGGCCGCCGCCGGCCGGAATTCCGTAACCTGCTTCATGCCGTGGAACCTGAAGACCTGATCCGGTACGGCCTGATCCCGGAATTTGTGGGGCGCTTGCCGGCGGTCGTGGCGCTGAATGAATTATCGGAAGATGACCTGGTGCGGGTGCTTACGGAACCAAAGAACAGTATGGTCCGCCAGTACGAAAAACTGATGGCCATGGAAAATATCAAGCTCTCATTTGCGCCCGCGGCCTTGCGGGAGCTGGCCCGCCTGGCCGTGCATAAGCATACGGGCGCCCGCGGCCTGCGTTCCATCCTGGAACGGGTCATGCTGGATATCATGTACGAAGCGCCCATGCAATCGCAGGCGCGTGCATGCCAGATTACCAAGACGGTCATTGACGAGCACTATGCGCCGGAAGATGTGGACCGCAAAACCGCCTGATCGCGGAATAAGAGGTCAGAAGTCAGAGATCAGCGGTCAGCCGTCGGAGAAGACGGACGACGGATACTGAATAAGCCAACATCCAACATCGAACATCGAACGCCCAACGTCGAATGGAAGAACTGAAGCAAGGGAAGACTGAGTCTGACTTCTGACTTCTGACCTCTGATCGCTGACCTCTGGCTTCCGGTCAGGTTTCACGCAGCGGGCCGGCAGGTTTATTGCGGTCATCCAGTACCAGGATCAGGGGACGATGCCGGCGGGCTTCGTCTGTCGGAACCGCGCAAAACGCCAGGATCACCAGCCGGTCACCCACCGCGCCAAGGCGCGCGGCCGGACCGTTCAAGCAGATCATGCCGTCTCCGGCTTTACTTGGGAGGGCATACGTTTCAAACCGGTTGGCATTGGCCATGTTCGAGACCAGCACCTTTTCATAAGGCAACAGCTTGACCGCATCCATCAGGTCGCGGTCAATCGTCAGGCTGCCTTCATATTCCGGCATGACGTGCGTGACGCGCGCCATGTGCAATTTTGATTTCAGCATGATGGAAAACATGGGAACTCCTTTGCAAGGACAACATAATGGCTACGGACCGTAAAAGCAAGCACCGGGTTACACCGGGGTGGGGCGGGTGGCGAATTTCTTTTGTGGGAGGGGCGCTATGCGCCGCGACCGTCGCCGCCCTTCTGCTGGCGCCGGCTCTTTCGGCCCGCGAGGTGGCCATCACGCTCCTGCATACCGCCGACGTGCATGGCCACGTGGCGGCCGTAAGTTCGGATCGCGAAAAAGAACCGGGCGGCGGGCTCCTGCGCTGTGCCACGCGCATCGAGGAGATCCGCCGTCGGGACACCAACGTGATCCTTATGGATTGCGGCGACCTGATCCAGGGCTCGCCGGAAAGTTATTTAACCCAGGGCCGGATCATCGTGAAGGCCGTGCGGCAGTTACGCTACGATGCGCTGGTGCCGGGCAATCACGAATTCGACGGCGGCGTGGACGCGCTCCGCCGGTTCTATGAACAGGCCGGCGTGCCGGTGCTGGCGGCCAATATCCACTCGCCGCAGGAACCGGCTCTGCCGGGCATGTGCCCCTTCCTGTGTAAGGATGTGGACGGTGTCCGCGTGGCGATCATTGGGCTTACCACTCCGCTGATCCCCCTGTGGTCGCGTCCGCGCCTGCTGGGCGACATAACTGTGGAAGCTTCCCTGGGCGCCCTGCGCCGGGTCATGCCGCTGGTGCGCGTGCAGAAGCCGGATATCCTCGTGCTGGCCGCGCACCAGGGCTGGCGGAAATGGGGCGACGATCCGGCCAATCAAATTAACGCAATCGCACGGGCCTTCCCTGAATTTGATGTCATCCTGGGGGGACATACGCACCAGGTGGTGGAATGGAAGACCGTGAATGGCGTGGCCTATACCCAGGCTGGGTGCTACGGACTATGGCTGGGTTTTGCGCGGCTGGTCTTCGATACGCAAACGCGCCGGGTCAAATCAAAGCAGATTCAACTGCTGGCCGTGGATTCCACCGTGGCTCCGGACAAGGCCTTGGAAAATCAAGTGGCCAAGTCTTTGAAGGAAACAAAGCAATATCTGAACCAGGAGGTTGGTGTTGCGGCGGTCGAACACAAGCCAACGTCGCGCGTGCGGGGTCAGTCCGCCATCCAGACCTTGATCGCCGTGGCCATTGCCGAGCGGGTCCAGGCGGACGTGGTGATCCACCGAGCCCTGTCCGAGGCATCCCTGCGCGCGGGGCGCATTATTCTGCGGGATGTCTGGCGGATTGTGCCCTATGATAATTATATCGGCGTGGCGCACCTGACGCTGGATGAGCTCCGTCAGATTCTGGAAGAAAACAGCGGTTATTTCGGATCCCGGGAATTTCGGGGGGTCTATGGTTTGACCTATGACCTTGAACCCAAAGCAGCGGCGGGAAAGCGCATTTCCAATATCCGGCTGACCGGAGACCGGCCTGCCCACCGTAGCCCTTGGGACGAAGGCGGGAACACGGACCCTCCTACGCCGGAGCGCTCCGGAGGGCAAGCGCCAGACAACAGCCTGAAGACGAACAACGGACGACAGACGACGGACGAGCGTGTGCGGGTGGCGTTCAACAGCTACGACATGGCGTCAGCGGGCGGTCGGTTATTGCGCCTGCGGGCCATCCTGGACCAAAGCACTTCCCGCCTGGAGGAATACCCGGACGCGGATACCCGCGATGCCGTCCGCGCTTATATTCGACGGCATCAGCCCCTGGATATCCAGGCGGCGCCCGGCGCACATGTCGTCCGCAAGTCGAAATAGCAGGCATGGTTCAACGGTTCACGGTTAAGAGGTTCACGGTTGGGAAATTCGCTGGAAAAAGCGGTAATCGTTGAACAGTGAACCCTTGAACCGTTGAACCGTGAACCCGAGTAATTACTATGAGCAAGGAATGGATTGTCGTCGCGGGCGCCCGCGAGCATAACCTCAAAAACATCACCGTGCGCATTCCGCGCAACCAGGTGACGGTTATTACGGGGCTGAGCGGTTCCGGGAAGTCGTCGCTTGCGTTTGATACGCTATATGCCGAGGGTCAGCGCAAATACGTGGAAAGCCTTTCGGCCTACGCCCGCCAGTTCCTGGAGCAGATGCAAAAGCCGGATGTGGACTATATTGAGGGACTTTCCCCCGCTATTTCCATTGAACAGCGCACGGCCGGGTCGAACCCCCGGTCCATCGTCGCCACCAGCACGGAAATCCACGACTACCTGCGGATTCTGTTTGCCACCATCGGCCACCAGCATTGTCCCCGCTGTGGGCGGAGGGTGGCGCGGCAAAGCGCCGAGGAAATCGTGGAACGCCTCCTGCAGTTGCCGGCCCGGACCAAGCTTTCTCTGCTGGCGCCCCTGGTGCGCGACCGCAAGGGTCAGCACGAGGAAGTGTTTGAGACTGCCCGGCGCCAGGGGTTCGTGCGGGTGCGCGTGGATGGGCTCCTCCTGGAATTGGAGCAGGCCAAAGCGCTGGACAAGAAGAAAAAACATACCATTGACCTGGTGGTGGACCGCCTGATCATTACCAACCTGATCCGC
>JAHIMN010000146.1 GCA_018896395.1 Verrucomicrobiota bacterium
AATCGATCTGCGCGTTAACGCGTCAAATCTGTTGTTGACTATCCTTATTGCGGCCAGATAGTCTTGCCGCTTTTTGTATTCTGAGAATAACGTTCATGCTGGACAATCTGTTTCTGGACCGTCTCTGGAACATGTTGCCTAAGTTCCTCAAACAGGGACTTTATCCGTTTCCAGTGGCTAATATCGACTTCTGTTTTTTCCTGTGGGTCTGGGTATCGCAGACGGTGACAGTGATTCAGATAGTCCAGCCACTTCTTGTTTTCGCTGGCCAACACAACTCCTTTCTTCTGCAATCGGCGGAAGAGGCGCGCGAGATCGTGGTCCGCAGGAAACTGGCCTTCGAGATCAAGAAGAGACGCCTTGAGAACAAGCTCAATACTGAGGTGCGACAAAAATGCTGCGGAATGGAGATACTGCCAATTAAGGCGACCGGAAAGCTCGTAGAGCTTTTCGGCTGCTTTGAGATGATCCACAGCGTATTGAATCAAATCTGACTCCGTACAATCGGTCCTCGTGAATACTCTGTGTTTCCGACAGATAAAGCTGAGCCATTTCATAATATCTTCTTGAGCCAAACAAATGGCGTTTTATTCAGTGTGTCGCGAGAGTACAACGGTGGCCAAGGCAGGACAAGCGCAAATCGAGCGGTATAATGGGTAACCCTCCATAAGCTGGCAGGGTTGGAGCCGCTTCGCGCTGGGTTCTACGCCGTGCCACCCACAATTTTCAACAATAAAAGTCGTTTGCGCCGGTGCTTATCCGGTCCGCTTCGGGTAGGTGTAATGCCGCTTCAGGTGGAACCGGCCGCGTTCTATCCTCAACTTCGCGCCAAATTCAGGACTACCCAAAACAGCTGGAAACAAAGAGCAAGCCCCATTACTTCGTTCGCGATCCGTAAATGGCTCCGGCTTCCGCCACGCAGGCGTCCGCTGTTTGTGTTGATTGCCTTTTCGTCACCCTCTGCAACCAGGGGCCGAGGATCGTGTCCGCCATTATTTTGCTTTGCATCAGGGCTTGCCGTTCATCCAGAGAAAGCCCTTTCTCCTCTTCCCGCAGTTTCCGCTGGATGTCCCATTTCATCTGCACGCAATCGAATGTCTTTCCCGTTCTCATGGCTCCACAATCTCCTTTGGCGAAAATATCTGAAATTCCTCGTCGAGACATCCGCCGAAGACCGACGTGTCCGCATATATCCGCAACTTCTTCATTTCACGTTATTCCCCAGCTGTTTAATGTGGGAGGCGCACCGTGCGCGGCATCTCCGCCTCATCAAAATGGCATTCCAAGGCATCCCGGATATTGGCTTTCAAGTCATCCAGGGTGTCCCCCTCCGTATGAATACCCGCTCCCAGCGCGTGCGCCACAAGTCCACCGTCAACATCATCCTCTTGCACTTCAAAAATAATTTCGGTCATAGTGTCTTCTCCATTTCTGCATATACTTTAGCAGCAGGCATCTAAATTGTCATCTCTTTTCTGGCGCTCGGCAATCATCCGGGGATAATATCGCGCCTGGTTGACAGGCGCGATGGCGTCCGCGACACGCATTTCGGTTCCCGCCCCGGGATTCGAAAAGGGTCGGCAAGTTTGCCGCATCCCGCCATGCGGGACAGGGATGCCGGCGCGCGGCGCGAAGCGCTGGATATGTATCCGCGCGAGCGCCGGAAGCCGACAGATGCGGCAAAATCGCCGGCCCGTTTCGAAAGAAATGCGTGGCGCATCTGCCCCGCCAACCTAACCTTGCCCCAACCATGACCACGGGATCTTCAGATCCGCTCCGGCGTCTCGATGCCCAGGAGATGAAGTCCCTGTCCCAGCACCCGCGCCACCAGACCGCACAGCCGCACGCGGCTTTCACGGACACCCTCGGGCGCCTTGAGAAAAGGCACATTCTGATAGAAGCTGTTGTAGATACCCGCCAGCGCGTATAGATAATCGGCCAGCACGCTGGGCCGGGCCATGCGCGCCGCCAACGGCACGATTTCCGCAAACCGCACCAGGTGAAGGGCAAGGCGGCGCTCAACACTCTCCCGCAGGGCCAGCGGAAAGGACGCCGGATCCTTGCCCGGAAACTGGTCGCGATATTTATCTTCGACACTCCGGATGCGGGCATAGGCATACTGGAGGTAAGGCGCGGAATTACCGTTCAGCGCCAGGGCCTTGTCCCAACTGAAAGTCACCAGGCTCTGCGGGTTCTGGCTGAGGTCGGCATATTTCACCGCGCCAATCCCCACCGCCCGGGCCACTTCCTTTTGCTGGTCCGGCGGCATCTTCGGGCTGGTTTCCCGGACAACCGCCAGCGCCCGACTCTCGGCCTCATCCAGCAGTTTTTCCAGTTTGATGACGTTGCCCTGGCGCGTGGAAAACGTGCCCTCCGGCAGACGCATCAGCCCGAACCAGACGTGCTCCAGGCGCGTTGGGACACCCAACCGTTTACAGATGGCGAAAATTTGCGCAAAGTGGAGTTGCTGGCGCTCGTCGGTCACATAAATAATACGCTCCGGCTGGAACTCCTCAACCCGGCTCAAGACCGTGGCGATATCGGTCGCGGCGTAATTGAAGGCACCGTCACTCTTGCGGACAATGCAGGCGGGCAGTTTTTCCTCCTCAAG
>JAHIMN010000147.1 GCA_018896395.1 Verrucomicrobiota bacterium
GACCAGAATGAACACGATCGTTTGCAGGTAGGTGAGATTGGCATGGAAGATGCCGGCGGGTTCCAGCAAAAACCGGGATATCAGCCAGACCACCGCCGAGGCGCAGGTCATCACGAAGGTGATCGCGGCGCACATGCCCAGTGCCGTCGGCAGATTCTTGGAAACTCCCAAAAAGGGGCAGATCCCCAAGAAGCGGGTCAGCACGAAATTATTGACCAGCACCGCGCCGAGAATGAGCAGAATGTATTTTTCCATACCAACTCCAAAATTATTTTTACCACGGACCTGCCCGCCCGCCCGCAACGCTGTCGCGTAGCGACTACGGGCAGGCAGTGCTATCCGCCCGCAGCACTTCGCGCAACGATGTGGGCAGGCAGCGTTGCAGGCGGGTGAACAGGGATTTACACGGATACTACCAAACTTACCAAAGATCAAAATAAAAAAATGCGTTTATTTTGCAGATCCCGATACGCCTTGCGGTGAGCTTTACTTTGCCATCCATTTTACTTGCGATCATTTTCTGCAACTACACACCACGGATTACACGGATAGCACGGATGAAGACGAAGCCATATAAATGATTAAGAAAACATGCTTTTTCCCTCTATCAGTGTTATCCGTGATATCCGTGGTAAAAATGTCTTTGGATATGTTGCCTGGGTAGCTGCCATTTTCTTTGAAGCCGTTTGGGCTTGTTGTGATTTGAAAATATTTCAAATGAGCAAGTCATGCCGTTTGTTGATCTGCCTCTGGCAAAATTAAAACGTTACCGGGGCCGGAACCCGAAGCCGACCGATTTTGAGCGCTACTGTCGGAGGGGAATAATAGAAACGCCGCACCGGATGTATTGCTTCCGGCGCGGCGTTTGTTGGAGGCTTATTTCCTGGCTTTGGCGCTGAGGGCTGACTGGGCCGCCGCCAGCCGCGCAATCGGCACCCGGAACGGACTGCAACTCACATAGTTCAGCCCGGTCTTAAAGCAGAACTTGACCGAGGCCGGGTCGCCGCCCTGTTCGCCGCAGATGCCGATCTTGAGATCCTTGCGCGTCTTGCGCCCTTTTTGGACCGCCATTTCGATCAATTGCCCGATGCCTTCCTGGTCAATGGTCTGGAAAGGATCGGCCGGCAGGATTTTTTTCTCCAGGTATTCGTTCATAAACCCGCCGATGTCGTCGCGGCTGAACCCGAAGCCCATCTGGGTCAGGTCATTCGTGCCGAACGAGAAGAACTCGGCTTCTTCGGCCATCTTGTCGGCCGTGAGGCATGCGCGCGGAATTTCAATCATCGTGCCGTAGGCGTGCGGGATGTTTTTAATTTTCATCTTGGCAAGCACTTCGGCATAGACCTTCAGACAGAGCGTCTTCTGGTCACGCAGTTCGCGCACGTCACAGGTCACCGGCACCATGATTTCCGGCTTGCACTTTTTGCCGGCCTTGATGAGTTCCGCCGCGGCCTCGAAGATGGCGCGCACTTGCATTTCAGTAACTTCCGGGTAGGTGATCCCCAGCCGCACCCCGCGGTGCCCCATCATCGGGTTGGACTCGTGCAACTGCTCGCCGCGCTTCTGGATTTCCTCCACCGTGATGCCGAGGCTCGCCGCCAGGTCGCGCTGTTTATCCTCGCTCTGCGGCACGAACTCGTGCAGGGGCGGATCGAGCAGGCGGATGGTGACCGGCAGGCCTTCCATCGCTTCCAGCGTGCCCTTGATCGAGGCCTTCACGAACGGGAACAACTCGGCTAACGCTTTCCGGCGCTCGTCGGCCGTCTTGCTCAGAATCATCTTGCGCAGGAGGAAGAGCGGCTGATCACTGCCCTTGCCGTAGAACATGTGCTCGGTGCGGAAGAGCCCGATGCCTTCGGCCCCGAAAGCGCGCGCGATCCTGGCGTCGGAGGGTGTGTCCGCGTTGGCGCGCACGCCCATTGTCCGGAACTTGTCCACGATCTGCATGAAGTGTTGGAAGCGCGGATTTTCCGAGGCATCAATCATCGAAAGCGCTCCGGCATAGACATAGCCCCGGGTCCCGTTCAGCGTGGCCCAATCGCCTTCCTTGAACGTCTGGCCGGCGACGGTCACGGTCCTGGCTTCCGCGTTAACGTGCAAAGCCGCGGCGCCGACGATACAACACTTGCCCCAGCCGCGCGCCACGAGCGCCGCGTGGCTGGTCATACCGCCGCGTGCCGTCAAAATGCCCACCGCGGCCTGCATGCCTTCAACGTCTTCCGGATTCGTTTCCTCGCGCAGGAGGATGACTTTCTTCCCGGCCTTGGCCCATTCCACGGCGGCCGAGGCCGTCAACACGAGCTGACCCACGGCCCCGCCCGGGCCGGCCGGCAGGCCCTTGGCCAGCACCTTGGTGGTTTTTTCCGCGGCGGGACTGACGATCGGGTGCAGGAGCTCGTCCAACTGGGCGGGCGCAACCCGCATGACGGCTTCCGATGCGGAGATTAATTTTTCGGCTACCATATCCATGGCCATATTCAAGGCCGCCGTGCCCGTGCGTTTGCCCACGCGGCATTGCAACATGTAGAGCGTGCCGGCCTGGATCGTGAACTCGATGTCCTGCATGTCGCGGTAATGCTTCTCGAGTTTTTTCTGAATGCCGTCGAGCTCGCGGTATAGCGCCGGCATGGCTTTTTCAAGCGAGTCCAGGTGTACGTTCTGCTCGTTCTTGGTGGCTTCGTTCAGCGGGCTGGGTGTGCGGGTGCCGGCCACGACATCTTCGCCCTGGGCATTAACCAGCCATTCGCCATAAAATTTATGTTCGCCGGTGGCGGGGTTGCGGCTGAAGGCTACGCCGGTGGCCGAGGTGTTACCCATATTGCCAAAGACCATCGTCTGGACGTTGACCGCCGTGCCCCACTCGTCGGGAATGCCCTCAATCCGCCGATATGAGATCGCGCGCTTGCCGTTCCAGCTCTTGAACACGGCGCCAATGCCGCCCCATAACTGCGCATAAGGATCATCCGGGAACGGCTGGCCAAGCACCTGCTGGACGCGTTTCTTGAATTCTTCGACCAGGACCCTGAGATCGTCGGCGGTCAGGTCCGTGTCGGCCTTGTAGCCTTTCTGTTGCTTAACCGTATTGAGCATTTTGTCCAACTGCTTGCGGATGCCCTTGCCTTCGGCCGGTTCAAGGCCTTCGGACTTTTCCATGACGACGTCGGAATACATCATGATCAGCCGCCGATAGGCGTCATAAACAAACCGCTCGTTTTGCGTTTTGGCAATCAAGCCGGGGAGGGTGCGCGAGCAGAGCCCCACGTTGAGTACCGTTTCCATCATGCCGGGCATGGATTTGCGCGCGCCGGAGCGACAGGAGACCAGCAGGGGGTTCTGTGGATCGCCGAACTTCATGCCCATCAGCGTTTCCGTTTTGGCCAGGGCCGATTCGACTTCCTTCTTAAGACCGGCAGGGAATTTGGATTTGTTCTTGAAGAAATCCACACAGCATTCGGTGCTGATGGCAAAGCCGGCGGGCACCGGCAAACCCAGCAGGCACATCTCCGCCAAGTTGGCGCCCTTGCCGCCCAGTAGATTCTTCATGCTGGCGTTGCCTTCGGTGTTCTTCCGTCCGGGTCCGAACAAATACACGTATTTCTTGTTCTTGACGTTTTTCGCGGGCTTCCTGGCTGGCATGGTTGGATGCTCCTTGGTTGGTTGCGGTTAGCCGATTGAATTTATGTATAGGAATTGCAATGTTTGTAGGAGGGGCGCTACGCGCCGCGACCGTCGCCGCACATAGTGCGCCTCCCACATGAAATAGCCGCCCTGAAGTATGCGCTTCGCTTAACTTCAGCGTGGATTCTTCCGGCGGCCACGGGCTCACGCCCGCAGCTACATGAAATAGTTACCCAAGACCTAATTAGGGCAGTGCAGGATGTGCTCCGGCTACACAAAGCGGGGAAGATTAGCAAGTCGCGTTCGACTGTCAATGATGAAAAAAGGCCAGTGTCCCGAATCTCCAGGAGATCAGGACACCGGCGAAGATTATTTGCACGCTGATAGGCGTAGGCAACGGCTTAATACATCAGAATAGCGGCCCCGCCGCCGAAAGCGTTCGTAACTATGGCGTTAGTAACATAAGTTCCGCCGCCAGTCACATTGGTTGTATCCACCCACATGCCTTGGCCGGCCACTTTCACTATGTTGCCGCCCTGCGGAATCAATCCTTGGCGATGGTTGCCGCCCCAGTTGGTGGTGTTGGCGGCAACGTCGGCTATGCTGTTCACACCGTTCATGTCACAGATAACGACTTTGTCACCGTCGGCGGAGGAGCGGCCCTTGAAATAATTGTAACAACTGTTGGAGACGGTTACTTCACCCAGCGTGCCGGCAGGCTTAATGCCGTAATCCCCGGCGGCGGTGGGGCAAATAAACATTTCCGGCGTAATCCCGCCTTCTGCGGTCAAATATCCCGAAGTTTGGGTTATTGGTCCGGCCAGACTACCAGGGGGGAAATTCGGGCGGAAGGAGTCGGCCGGATTCAGGCCCCAGGCCGAAATGGTCTTCCAGAGGCCGTTCTGGTTGGAGAGGCAGTTCACGCGGCGGGCCTTTTCCCGCACGGCGCCCAGGTTTGGCAGGAGCAAACCGGCCAGAATGGCGATAATAGCGATAACCACCAGCAGTTCCACCAGGGTGAACGCACGTTTCGAAATCCGCCGCCAGATGCATTTCATGATGTCTTCCTCCTCGAGGGTCGGTTTAGATCGCCAACGTTTTCAGTATTTTAATTCAGTGCTTCTCATACAATAATCAACCGTTTATTGTAAGTCAACAGGTATTTTTACTATTTATGCGTAACGCGGAAGGTTGTCGGGTTCACGGTTCAGCGGTTCAACGGTTGCCAGGCTCTGTCAGAACGCTTCCTCCGTTGCCAAGGCTCTTATGGCGGACAAGTTGCCCAGGCGAGTTGGAGTATGACCGCAAGTCGTACGAGACGCCTGCCTGCGCCGTCCCCGGTACGGCCGACAGAAATAACGCATGGCAGTGCCTTCGTTGCTGCAAC
>JAHIMN010000148.1 GCA_018896395.1 Verrucomicrobiota bacterium
ACGCGCAAAAGGACCGATTTACGGTGATAATTCCACTGAGTGAACATGAAACCGCCTGCCTGAAGGTGAAACAACCTGCGGCTTATCTTTTCCGGTGCCGTGCTTGCACGGCCAGCGAGCGGGCAAAGTAGTCATTGAGCAATTCCAGATTGAACTCGCGAGCCATATCACGGGCGCTGATATCATCCGCCTCGCTGGAGACCAGGACCGAACCCAGATAACCCGGGTCAAATATTTGAACCCGGGAACCATACTTGGCGCGCATGGCCGACAGCCGTTCCCAGTTGTAGTCCAGATGCGCTATGACGTAATCCAGATTGACAGTTGACGTCACATAGTTGAAGTAGTTGGTGCTTTTTGCCGTCAGCTCGCCGACCGGCGAGAGAATAAAACCGCCTATGCCCGAAATCGCGGCCGCAAAAAACATGCGGCCGGAATAAGCCCAATATGCCTGCATCAGGCCGCCATGATACGCTGAACAGAAAATCATCAGATCCGGCCGGGCCGCGACGTACTTGCAGCGGATTTCATCAAAGTTCAGGTCAAAGCAGATTGCAAATCCCACGCGCCCGAAATCGCACTCGGCCACCACCGTGTTCGTTCCGGATAGAATTCCGGCCTCGTTCTCGCCAATGGTTGGATGATACTTGTCGTAAACGGCGATGACTTCTCCCCGCCGGTCAATGAATTGCACCGAATTGCGCCGGGTGCCGTCGGCCAGGCAACGGATGGCCGGATAGGTTATATGGCAATGATGTTCGCGGGCCGTTCCGGATAAAAATTCCAACACCCGGTTGCCGCGCAAACGATAAAATTCAAATTGTTTCGCAACAGCAAAGTTCGAAGGTTGATCGCACATTTCGGGCAACACGATCAAGTCCGGCTTGTCCGGCAATACCTGTGAAATCTGGCCGCGTAAATAATCAATTACAGTTTCCAAGACCGTTTGTATCGGTGCAGATGGATCCGCTTCCGGCACACGCGAACCAATCACGCTGATCTTAATTTTTTTTGCCATTAGCCGTTCCAATCAGAAACCGTTTTTTAGTAATAGGTGGTAAGAGGTGAATCCTACGAACAACTAATAAGGTTGCGTAGAGGTGGTGTCAACCCAAAATCATCGCCTAAGACCGACGGACTGTTTTGCGAACGCGCTTTTCGCCCTACGCTCGCACGGCGGTCGAGGCCGCCCGCCCTCCAGAAGAATCCTCTCGTAGGTCTCGATAACGTTCCATGGAGGGCGACGGGCCTCCGTCGCCGCGTGGGCGCGTGGTTTGCGTGGGGTTTCTGGCAAGATGGCACATCGTTAGGCGAGGATCAGGGTCAACGATATTTCGCACTTTCATTTTTGGGGTCCTCATCCCGCTGAATCATGGGACGATCGGCGTCACATTTCGACCGTGCCTTCAAACACATAGGTGACGGGGCCCAGAAGCGTGACGGCTTCGAACCCGTCGTCGGTCAGCCGGTAATTGACTTCCAGCGTGTCGCCGTGCTTGCATGTCACGTGCACGGGTGGCGTGACGCGGCCCAGGCGCCCGGCAATCAGGGCGCAGGCCGTGATGCCGGTGCCACAGGCCGGCGTTTCAGCTTCCACGCCCCGCTCATAGGTACGTACGCGCAAGGCATGCGCTCCGGTGATGGCCATGAAATCAACATTGGTTCCCTGGGGCGCAAAGGCGGCGTGATGGCGCATGGCGGCGCCGATGCGGCAAACATCCATGCTGTCTAACGCCTGTGTTTCAACCACGGCGTGAGGCACGCCCGTATGAATGGCATGATAGCGAACGGCTTGGTTGTCCAACTCCAGGGTCTGGTGGCATCGGCAGTCAACCGGGGCGGGCAAATGCAAACGCGCGATATCTGATAAGATTTCCGCTTCCAGCATACCTGAGGTGGTTTCGATGTGCATGCACGCGGGTGCGGCGCCCAGATCGTACGCCAGCCGCGCGATACAGCGGGCGCCGTTCCCGCACATGCCGGCCTCGGCCCCGTCCGGGTTAAAAAACCGCATACGGAAATTACCGCGCGTGGAAGACTGAACCAGCAGGAGCCCTTCGCTTCCAATACCGGCGTGCCGGTCGCACAGGTGCCGGATAAGCGCCGAATCCGCGCACGGGAAACGCGCGGCACGATCATCCAGGAGAATGAAATCGTTGCCGGCGCCGTGCATTTTCCAGAAAGGTTGTTTCATGGCAAGAAAGCATAACAGGTTGGATGCAAAAAAAAAGGCCGGGGTTACTGAACCCCGGCCTTTTCGTCAATACCAAATTGCTTACTTCAGGATGGCTTCTTTGGCCGCCTTCGCTATGCGAAACTTGACCACTTTCTTCGCCGGAATGTTAATGGTTGCGCCGGTCGCCGGATTGCGGCCAATGCGCGCCTGACGCTGGACCAGAACGAGTTTGCCCAAACCGGGAATCACAAATTTGTCCTTGGCGCCCTTATACGCCATCTTCACCAGCTCTTCCAGGGCGATCCCCGCCTGCTTCTTGGTGATTTCCGTCGCTTCGGCAATCCCTGCAATGATCTCGCTCTTCGTTTTTGACTTGGCCATTACACTGTCCTCCTTCTATTGTGGTTTACCGCTACGTTTCCCTGAGTGTGAATCACCCAGGCCTGACATACTTGCCCCGCCTTGCTTCCCGTGAATCCGGTCCACGGGTTTAACACTGAACTAATATCTCTAAAAACTCCGTGTGAGTCAATCAAAAAAATAAAATATTTTTAAACAGCCACACGGACGGTCTCAGATGACTATTTGAATCATTACACCGGCAAGCCCGTAGATCAAGCAAAAAGTTCAAGTTTTTTTCAGGCGGCCAAACCCACCGGCCGCCCCGGCTCTTTCGGCGCCGGTAAAAAGAAAAAGCGCAAAGTCCATTACGGGTCCAGGTTTTCCAGGGCCAGCGTGTCGGGGCAAATGCGGCGGTAAAAACAGTTACGCGGTTGATCGCTGCGGTTGCGGGTATGGCAGATACCGCTTCGCCGCGGGCGGACGCGGTAGAGCAGGGCATTCTGCTCGCAGTTGACCCGCGCTTCCACCAGGTCAAAGGTTTCCCCGGATGTCTTGCCCTTTTCCCAAAGCTCGTTGCGCGAGATGCTCCAGAGGATGAGCCGGCGCGCCTTCATTGCCAGATGAAATGCCTGCGCATTGGTGTAGGCCACCAAAATTACCTCGCCGGTATCAGCGTGCTGGATGGCGACCGGCAAAACCCCGGTGCTCGTCGCCGATGCCCGCCCCAGCGGAGGTGTCCGCCCCAGCGGAGGTGTCCGCCCCAGCTTGGTGAAATCCAATTTAAGTTTCGTGCCTTCTTCGGTCAGATTCAATCCACACCTCCGTGCATTGTAGCTACTCAGGTTCAACGGTTCAGTGGTTCAAGGGTTCACGGTTTGAGAAGCATAATGCCAAACATTTTGCAAACATGGGATGCGCCATCATGCCTGACGGCAGCCCTTCGCTCGTCATAGGCCTCGTGAGAAGAGCTTTTCGACCCAAAACCGTTGAACCGCTGAACCGTGAACCCGCCAACCTCCCCTGTAGTTATTCTTCCGCGAACCCCGGCATCAGCCGCCGAACATCCGATTTCAGCGCCGGATTGATCTGACAGGCTGACGCAGCATAAGTGTCGGCCGTTTTGAAAACGCCGTTTTCGTAACAGAACAAGGCCATGGCCAGCACCATGTCTGCGCGCGCCTCATCCGTCAGATTAGCCGTTCCCAGGTAGTAGTTGGCAATTTTTACCAGTTGTGCCGTGGACACTTGCTCCCATGCAACATCGATGGATCCGGCCGTCCCGAGGGTGATGGTCAGTCCCTGGGCGGCATTGGCTTTGATGATGTCACGGGGTGTTCTGCTGGTGGTCCAGCCGTTGGGATAGGGTGCCTTTTGAATGGCGCCGATCACGAACGTTTTCAGCTTGGCCATGGCCTCGTAGGCTTCCTGCACGTTTTTTAAATATGCCTGCGTTTCCGGCTGGGTCAGATTGCCTTTGATCTTGACGATGCTCTGCACGGCATTCTCAAATTTACGCTGGGCGATCAACGGGGCATTGGCGCCGCGGGCCCGGTCCACCATGTCCAGTTCCAATTGGATCATCTTGGGACGCAGGCGCTCGGCTTCCGTTGCCTGTTTCTTTGCCAGCTCCTGCGCGGCCTTGGCGGCCTTTTCACGGGCGGCTTCCCGCGCTGCGGCTTCGCGTGCTTGCTTGGCGGCGGTGGCGGCCTGGGCAAGGATCGTGCCGGCCTCAGCCATGACCTGCTCGGCGGCGACCTTGTATTCTTGAATCACATTATTCCCTTCGATCAGGACGTTGAAATAGGTTTCCAATTGCCGGGCCGGTTCCTGGGCGGCGGCATAGTTCGTGGCCGCCTGCAAGTGCTGGCACGCGATATCGGCCATTGCCTGGGTGTCTTCCGTGTTGTTGAGGATGTCGAGCGCTTTGTCAATTTCCAGCGCTGCACGCGCCGCGGCTGTGTTTAGATTCGAATTCGCCGCGGCGATCTTATTGATTCGCTCCGCCAGCGGCTGCACTCCATCGCCCAGCTTGATAATGACATCGGCCAGCGCATTGATGCGGCCAAAGGTGGCTTCGCCCTGTTCCATCATTTCGGTCATCTGCTGACGTTTCACGGCCTCCGCCCTTATACGGAGCTGATGCCGACGGTAGGCATATCCGCCACCCGCGATAGCGGCTACGACGATCACCGCCGCCAGCCCTATGCCGGCACGAACCAAAAACTTCCGGCTAAACTTGGGCTGACGGGGGGTCGTGGAATCAAGCATGTCCTTCTTGGAAGAAGCACTTCTTTTAAGCGGTTTCCAGGACGCCTCCAAGGACGCCTCCATGTCAATCTGCAGGGCGGGATACGACGGGTGTCGCATGGTCGGGTCCACTTCCAGCATACGGGCTACCATGGCGGCCGTTTCGGGATGCAGATCCGGATTTATATCCAGCAGGTTGGGCGCCGGCTGATTAAGACGCGCCATGACCACGTCGGTGGAGGTGGTGCCGTCAAACGGGGGCTGGCCGGTCAGTACGTGAAAAAATGTGGCGCCCAGGCTGTAAATATCCGATCGGAAATCCACGCGCTTGCCCCGCGCTTTTTCGGGGGCAATGTAGTAGGGCGTGCCCCAGACGGCGCCGCCCTGCTGTTGCTGGCCGATAAAACTGGCCAGGCCGAAATCCACGACCTTGGCTTCCCCGTTCTGGCCGAAAAGGATGTTGGCCGGTTTGATGTCGCCATGCACCAGGCCTACATCGCTGGCGGCCCGCAGGCCGGCAACCACCTGTAAATGGATTTCAAGTGATCGCGTTTCTTCCAGGGCCATTCCGTCGGCAATCATCTCGTCCAAGCGTCCGCCGCTGACCAGCTCCATAGCGATATAGAACTGGCTCTCCACCTGACCAAACGAATATATCTGTACGACGTTCGGGTGGTTCAGGGCGGCGGCGGCCTGGGCTTCGTGTTTGAAGGATCGGACGAATTCACGGTTGGCGCCCAGTTCCCTCTTCATGACCTTCAATGCTACGTGCCGCCCCAGGTCCTTATCCATGGCGTGGTAAATAACGCCCATGCCGCCGGAGCCGAGCCGGCCAATC
>JAHIMN010000149.1 GCA_018896395.1 Verrucomicrobiota bacterium
ACTCCGGCGCGTTCACGTCAAGGTATCCGGCAAAAGGCTTCTCTTTGCCGGCCGCTTGAATCATGGCGGCATTTGATAACGGCGCGCCTTGGCGCTCCAGATATCGGCGTAGATTTTCGAGCAGATACAGCCCGACCATGTTTTTCGCGAATAGGATCGAATCCAGTCCGGTCTCGTTAACATACCCCCGCCGCATAGCCCGGAGCGTTGTGATCGGTTCTTTCCGAATCACACCGACCACCGACCAGGTTCCGGAACTGATGAACGCTGTCTCCGCGTCCACGTACGGCGCGGCGGCGGCGGCGGAGAGCGTGTCGTGACCGCAAACAGCCACCACCGGCGCCCGGTTAATACCCGCTGTGGCGGCAAGCTCGCCATGCAGATGGCCGACGACCGTCGCCGGCGGCGTCAATGCGGGCATAATGCGTCGCGGCAGTCCGAGGCGTTTGAATAGAACGTCGCTCCACTTGCCTGTCCGAAGATCAACGAGAATCGAACTGCCCGCGATCGTGCGTTCCACGCTCTTATGTCCACAAAGGCGGAAACGGAAAAGATCCGGCATCATCAATAGTGTTGCGGCGCGTTCGAGTCCGGCTTTGCCGGGGGAACGGCACAAACCGACAAGCTGGGCAAGCGTGCTGACCCGACCCGGCGCTAACCCCGTCAGCTTGTAAACCCGTTCGGCGCCCACGGCCCTCGTGATCGCCTCAACCGATCCTGCGGTAATGCGGTCGCGATAACAGAGCGGGTTAGCGATCAGTTTGCCATCATTGCCGAGCAACCCGAAATCAACGCCCCAGGTGTCGATCCCAATGCCGCTTAAGGGCGTATATCCCTGCCGGCCACACATGCGAAGCGACGCCACCACCTGACGCCAGAGACAGGGGAAATCCCAGCGCAAGGTTCCGGACGTCTCAACCGGCGCGTTGGGGAAGCGGTGGATTTCCTTGAGACTCAGCTGCCGGTCGGCCAGTATGCCGACCACCACGCGGACGCTACTGGCGCCGAAGTCGAACCCAAGATATGTTTTCGCCTTCGTTTTCATCGTTTATTTGCCGGCATGCGGCAATGTTGCTCGATCATGGCGTTCACGCGTTCCACTTTGGGCGTTACCCGGCCCTGGCGCGCCATGAGTACATACAACGCATCAATCAGGCACATTTGCGCCACGGCGGATGAAAGCGCCGCCGCCTTGACGCTTCTTTCACGGAAGGCGGTGCAGAAAAAAATGCGGCTTACATTCCGCAAAGGCGATTTGACATAATTTGAAATACCGATGGTTGTCGCGCCGTTATCCCGTGCCAACGCGAGTGCCTGCACTGTAGCCGTGGAGCGCCCGGAATGCGAGATGCCGACCACGACCTGCTTTTTCCCCGCCTGCATCGCGCGCACCAGCATTTGATATGAATCCATGCATGCTTCCGCCTGAATATCCAGGTGCATAAAACGCAGGGCGGCGTCCTGGGCTACACAGCCCGAGCTCCCGATGCCAACAAACACTATCCGTTCCGCCTTACTCATGGCCCGCGCCGCCCTGACGAACGTTTCGATATCCAGAATTTTCAGGGTGTCCTGCAGGCTTTGTATGTTTCCTGCAAACACTTTGCGCGTCACTGTCCGGCCTGAATCATCCGGAGTGATCGCCCGATAAATGGTCGAAATCGGCGACGGTGTTTCGCGCGCCAGCCCGATTTTAAATTCCTTGAAGTTCGGATAACCGAGTTTGCGCGCCATGCGGCTGACCGAAGCCACGCTGACGCCAGCCGTTCTGGCCACCTCGTATACGGAAAGAAAGGGGGCTTTTTCAATGTGCCGGCGAACGTAGTCGGCCACCAGTTTTTCCGCCTTCGAAAAAGCCGGCATGCAGGAATTAATCTTAGCAAGCGTGTTGCTCATGGGTATGTTATATTATTGCATAAATTCTTTTATTAACTGAAATATTGTTACAATATAACCGGCCGCACTACGGACTGTCAAGCCTTGTTTGGAAATATTATTTGTCGCGCTCCCGACTCTCCGGAGGTCGGGACCACGCGCTGCGCGTAGTCAAGGAAACGGCTTGACAGGCCCCTGGGAATCAAAGAATATGTGTTTTAAGTTCGAACTGAATTTTGCACATTGGAAAGGAGAATCAGTCATGCCGGATCCGGAAGCCGTTAAGGAAAGCAAGAAATTTTACGAAGATATTCCCATGAAGACCCCGGGCTTTTTCCTGAAAGGTTCAGGCGCGCTTGACTGGGGTATGCGCAACCGCCTGGCGCGGATTTTCAATCCCAAGGACGCGCACACGGTGATGCTGGCCATTGACCACGGCTATTTTCAGGGCCCCACCACGGGCCTGGAGCGCGTTGACTTGAATATCGTCCCGCTTGTTCCGTATTGCGACGCGCTAATGCTGACGCGCGGCATTTTGCGCTCCACGATTCCGCCGGCCTGCGCCCGGCCGATTGTCATGCGCGCCAGCGGGGGGCCGAGCATTTTAAAAGAACTCTCCAACGAGGAATTGGCCGTGGATATCGAGGATGCCATCCGCATGAACGTCTCGGCCCTGGCGATCCAGGTGTTCATCGGCGGCGAGTTTGAGACCCGCTCGGTCCATAACATGACCCGCCTGGTGGATCTGGGCCTGCGTTACGGTATTCCCGTCATGGCCGTTACAGCCGTCGGCAAAGATATGGCGCGTGACGCCAAATATTTCCGGCTGGCCTGCCGCATCTGTGCGGAGCTGGGCGCGCACGTGGTCAAGACCTATTACGTCCCGCAGGGGTTCGATACCATCACGGCTTCCTGTCCGGTGCCGATTGTCATGGCGGGCGGCAAAAAACTGCCGGAACTGGACGCGCTGACCATGGCTTATAACGCCATCCAGGAAGGCGCCGCCGGCGTGGACATGGGGCGGAACATTTTCCAGAGCGATTGCCCCGTAGGCATGCTCAAGGCGATTCGCAAGGTCGTGCACGAGAATATGAAGCCTGCCGAGGCGCTCGAATATTATAAGACGTTGAAGGCGAAGAAAGCGTAATACGCATTTAGCTTCTAATCAAAAAGTTAAAGCCAACATGTTGTAAGTTCGCAATAATGCGAAAGCAAATCGAACATGAGTCTTATGCAAAACTCCTTGCGGACGCGACGGAGCGCGTCCCTCCATTACGAAAATGGCCGTTTTTCCTGGTTTTTGGAGGGCCACGCTTCGTCGTGGCCGTCTTTTCCATCTGTTCGCCACCGGCGAACCATTTTTTCCCAGCGTAGTCTAGGAAAAAACGTAGGTCCTAACCACACAAAACCGCTATAAAAAACAAAAAAAAGAATCCGGAACATTACCCGCTAAACACGCGAAAGGACGCGAAAAAAGAAAAGATTTTTCCTTTTTAATTTAGCGTTATTTAGCGTGTTTAGCGGGCAAATTCTTTGGGTTTGCGGGTATCCCGCATTAGTACGGATTGAACATGAATACAAATATCCCCCGGCTTCTGACAATCCTCCGGGGTCTGCTGGCCGAACCCTCCCGTAGTTCCGATGATCCCTGGCAGAGGGTCATATTCAAGCCCTGCGCGCCATCCTCCGGGGCATCCGGTGTGGCGATTGCTCTGGAATGCGTTAAGTGCGCGGCCACGGATGATGAACTCCGCAACGAGGTGCGGACCATCGTGCAACGGTCCGCGGCCAAGCCGGATAGGGTCATCGTGCCCGGTGGGAACGCGTATTGCATCGAGCGCGGCGCGGTGTCGGTGCCGGAGCCTCTGCAAAATAAAATTGCTTTGGTCACCGGTGCGGCGGGCGCCATCGGGGCGGGGATTTGCCGCGGCTTGCTGGCGAAGGGCGCGCATGTGGTCGCCGCCGATCTGGCGAAAGAAGCGTTGGATGACCTGATCCGGGAACTGAACCCGGCTTCGCTTGGCCGTAAACAAGCTTCGCCGGGGAGCGTAATGGGCGTGAAGATGGATGTTACCGATGCCGCCTCCGTGGCCGCTGGGTTTGATGCCGTGGCCGAGGCATGGGGTGGGGTGGATATTGTTGTGGTCAATGCCGGGATTGCCATGGTGGCGCCGCTGGTTGATCTGGATATGGAGGCGTTCCGGCGGTTGGAGCGTGTCAACGTGGAAGGGACCTTGCTGACCCTGGCGGAGGCCGGTCGGCGTTTATGCCGCCAGGCGACGGGCGGCGACATGATTCTGGTCTCCACCAAAAACGTGTTTGCCCCGGGTGCCCAGTTCGGGGCCTACAGTGCCACCAAGGCGGCGGCCCACCAATTGGCGCGCATCGCCAGCCTGGAACTGGCGAGCTTCGATATCCGTGTGAACATGGTCGCGCCGGACGCGATCTTTTCCGATGGCAAACGCAAATCGGGCTTATGGGCCGAGATCGGACCCGCGCGCATGAAAGCGCGTGGCCTTGATGAAAAGGGGCTGGAAGACTATTATCGCAACCGGAATTTGCTGAAAGCCCGGGTGACGCCTGGCCACGTGGCCAACGCAGTGCTTTTCTTTGCCACCCGGCAAACGCCGACGACCGGCGCCACGATTCCCGTGGATGGCGGTCTGCCGGACGCCACGCCGCGGTGACAGCGGCGGGCGGATGGTGGAATGGTTGATGGTGGATGGTGAAAGGCAGAGGATAGACGCCGGCGCAAATTCCAAGTTCCAGATTCCAAATTCCAAACAAACAGGAAAATCACCAAAGAGAAAAATAAAACCAAGCGTTTTTGTTTCCTTGGAATTTGCAATTTGGTTTCCCCGTTTTGGCTTTGTTTCCTTGGAATTTGGATTTTGGAACTTGGAATTTCTTGGGTTGCGGGCATAGCCCGCGTTAGAATAAGAGGGGTCCGTGAGAACCATATTGTTGGGATTGTTGCTGGCCGGCCTGGTTGGATTCTCCGCCCTGGCGGGCGAGGAGTGGCTGACGGATATTAACAAGGCCAAGAAGGAAGCGGCTGAAAAGAACCTGCCGATTCTGGCCGATTTCTCCGGGTCCGACTGGTGTGGCTGGTGCATCAAGCTCGACAAGGAAGTTTTTTCTCAAAAGGAATTCAAGGCGTTTGCCAAGGACCGC
>JAHIMN010000150.1 GCA_018896395.1 Verrucomicrobiota bacterium
CCGGTTGCACGCAAGTGATCGTGGCCCGATGGATTTTGCTCTTAAGCATCTGCCGCAACATTTTTTTTATTGCCTTTCGGTATCATTAGGCTGTTTCACAGCACGCATGCGGGCGATGGCTATCTCGGCCGCGTTGACCAGGTGATACGCAATCGGAGATGCTGTCAGCGCCGGATGCGTTCCCGTCTGAAACATGGCGATGTCTTCGGCTGTCATTCGTTTTTGGATACAGGCGGATACGATATTGATGATTTCGCCGGCCGACTCATTGCCCCGCACCTGGCCGCCCAGCAACACACCGGTGTTCTTTTCGAACACAAGCTTTAGCTTGGTTGACGCTCCGCCCGGCATGCCGCCCGGATGCCGGTTTGGTCCCTCGACGATGACCGCGACACAATTATAGCCGTTTTGCCTGGCTGTGGTTTCCGTCAATCCGGCCGTGGCCATGGCCAAATTGCCGATAGCAGTGGACCAGACACCGACAGTGCCATCGTGTTCCCGACGAATATCGTATAGATTTGCGCCGGCAATACGCGCTTCCAGTGTGGCAATGGATGCAAGCCGTAGCGGACTGGGCCGGCCCCCGAAGAAAGATACCTTTTCGGCGCAATCTCCGCAGGCAAAGATATGCTCGCACGATGTCCGCATCGCGCGATCCACGGCAATGGCGCCAGTCGGGCCCAGTTTGAGGCCGGCAGTCTTGGCAATTTCAATATTAGGGACGGCGCCAATCCCAAAAATCACTACTTCGGCAGGAATGGATGTGCCATCGGATAATCGCACCGCCTGCACCTGCTTGTCTCCCGCAATTTCAACGACTTTGACGTTCGTGCGAATATTGACGCCGCGGGATTTGAGCATTTCTTCCATCTCAACGCAAAATTCCTCATCATAAGCCAGGCTCAAACAATGGGGAGCGATTTCCAGAACCGTGACCGTTTTTCCACCGAGCTTTTGGATTTCGTCGGCAAACTCGATCCCTATGAACCCGCCGCCGATCACGACCACATGGGTGGCGGTCTGGATCCGCTTCTGGAGCGCTTCCAAATGCGCAATGTCCTTAAAGATAGGGAAAGCGCCGTCTTTTTCGGCCCCCGCCACCGGGAGACGGACCGGCAACGAGCCTGTCGCAAGGATTAGCCGTTCATATCCAATCTCACCTGCCGTGGTGCTGACCATCTGCTTCGGCGGATCAAGCGCCTTGACCGTTTCGACCACGATTTTGATGCCTTCCTTTTCAAGCATCGCGTCCGGGATAATGTTTTTGGCCGCGCTCCCGAGGGTCCCAAAAACATACGGAATCCCGCAAGGAATCGGCACCTGCTTTTCCTGGCGGACGACAAGGACTTCTTTCTCCGGATAATGACGCCGTGCCGTTATGGCGGCCGTAGCCCCCGCAGCGCTACCTCCAACAATGATGACGTCTGTTTCTCGCATGTTGTTCCTCACTTCCTTGTTGTTCGTTCATTGCTTGTTTCAGATCTTCCAAATACGGTTCCATAAATCGAAAAACAGCGTCCGCCACTCCGGCAGGACTTGCAGTGCCAACTGCCCACGAGAATAAGCTTCTGCCACCCGGCGGTCGTCGGGAAGCTCCAACAGAACCGGAATCCGCTCCGCCGCACAGAATTCGCGCACGCGCTGGTCTCCGCTGTCAGCCCGGTTAATCACGACACCGTGCCGCAGACCAAGCTGTCGAATCATCTCCACCGCCAGTTTCAAGTCGTTGAGCCCGAACGGAGTCGGTTCCGTGACCAGCAGGACGTAGTCCGTGTCCCGCACCGTCGCCACGACCGGACAGGATGTGCCGGGCGGGGCGTCCACGAGCGACACCCCATCATTGAGCGCTTTCATTTTCACTGCCCGAATCAAGGGCGGCGACATCGGTTCGCCGATGTTCAGGCGTCCCTGGACAAAGACCACCACGTCAGCCCGTCCGGCCTCGATCACACCGATCGGCCGGTTTTCCTCGCGAATGGCTCCCACGGGGCACACGAGCGCACATCCGCCGCACCCATGGCAGAGCTCTGGGAACACCAGTGCCTTCTTAAGCACGGCGATGGCATGATACTGGCAAACCTCCGCACATTTACGGCACCCAGTGCATTTCGGTTCATCTACGACAGGCACGGGGATACCCACCGACTCGGTCGCTGTGATTTTGGGCTTGAGAAAGATATGGCCGTTCGGCTCCTCAACGTCGCAATCGAGGTATTGAACAGACTGGCCATTATCCGCCAAGACCCGCGCGAGGTTCACCGCGACGGTCGTTTTCCCCGTGCCGCCTTTGCCACTGGCAATCGCGATTTTCATGGCTTCAGTAAGTAGTCCGCGATTGCCCGATAAAACGTCGTCACGGCCAGAATCGCGCAGTGCCGCCCCGATTCTGGATCGCACTCCCCGGACCGGATGATTTCGCCGGCGCTGATTGAAAGCGCGTCCGTGACATTTCTGCCCTTGGCCCGGCGCGCCACGGCGCGACCGCACGAGCGGGTATTGCCGCATCCCTCGGTGTAGTACTGAACGTCCTCAATCCGGTTGTCGCGGATGACAAGGTGGAACTCCATCTCGTCCCCGCATAAGCCTTTGATCGAGGCCGACGCCGTCGGATCGTTCATCCGACCGAAGAACTCATCGACTTGCGCGTCTCCCATTGATGTTTCCTTGCTTTAGTTTTGCGTAGGCTCTACAAGCCGGACAGAACCCTTCGATTCCCCTGACCACTTTCGCGAACTGACTGTCGGGCCAGCGCCGCGCACAAATGCAGAGCGGACACACCTGGCAGAGTGTTGCCAGTAAGCACGTCATGATTGTATTCGCGCTTTTCATTTGATGTGTTTCTTGAGGGCTAAAATCAATTCCGCTTCTTGTTGAACACCGACAAATCTCTCAACCTCCTTGCCAGCCTTCAGAACGACAAGGGTTGGGATACTTCTAACTCCAAACCGCTCGGCGGACTGGGGTGCCTCGTCCACATTGCATTTGCCGACTTTCGCCTTCCCGGCCATGGCGACGGCCACTTTCTCGATAATGGCTCCCTGCGTCCGACAGGGGCCGCACCAGGGGGCCCAGAAATCAACCAGGGCAACGCCTTGGCTTGTTTTCGAGATGAAATTGGCGTCCGTCAATGCGAGTTCATGCGTCTGTTTCGTGGTGTCTGTATCCGTCGTTTTCCTCTTCACAGCATTTCCTTTCTGGTCTTTGAGCAGCCAGCCATCATCGCGGCCAACGCCACAAACAAGGCCCAAGCGACAATCTGACACAACATTGAGACGTTCAGTGATCCGCGCCGCGTGCAGGTTCCTGAATCGCCTCACCGTGTGGTTGATGAATGGTCTTCCAATGGCTCTACGTTATTTGGCTTTCTTCGACTTCCTTTGCCCCTTTTGCATAGAATTTATCTTCATCTGGGGCAAGCTCACGGAGGAGCCGGAGGAACTCCCCCGCATGAACGCGTTCCTCGTCCGCTATGTCCTTGAGCACTTCGATGGCGAACTTGTTGTCTGTTGACTCAGCAAGCTGCATGTACAACTGAATCGCTTCGTACTCTGCGGCCACCATGAAACGAATGGCTCTGATGAGTTCAGCCTCCGTTAGTTTCCTGTCGTTTGCCAGCCCTGAAAAGGGCGACTCGAACTTTGGCATTATATTCTCCCATTTTCCTGTTGATTTGTTCTTCTTTTTGTCTCTCCGGCATTACTTCGCCGCCGGTTGGGATTCGATTTCCTGGATGCGCTTGCGGATGTCCTCAAGCGCATTGCCAAAATGCTCGGCCTGCTGTTTGAGAACGGCGAGTTCCTGCTCCGGTGCGGGAGTTGCGGCATACGGCACTCCGGTCCGCGCCCAACCGGGAAGCCCGGTGGCATGAAACATATTTTGCCATCCGCGTCCGCCACCGCCCCCGAATCCACGTCCACATCCGAGCCCCGCTCCGAATCCGCGTCGGGGAATCTGATTCATATATTCCGGAGCTCCGTATCCTGCGCAAAATACCGCCGTGCGTCCTGCCTGCCGTGAGCCTGTCGAACCGGTCATTGGTCCCATTCCCATCGGTCCCGTTCCATCTCCTCCTGGCATAACACAACCCTCCTGTTTGATTGTTGGTTTCTTACTTGTTTTTATTGATCTTGTTACTGACGACATCCAGCACGGTGTCGATCAGTTTCGCGCCGATCCCCTGGCCGGAACCTTGGCCGCGGCCGGCGCCCATTCCAAGACCGCGGCCACTCTGACCGCGACCCGTCCCGCGACGCTGGCCGGCCCCGCAAGGACCCTGTCCGCGTCCCGTACCCGGCCCCTGACCGACCGGTCCTGTTCCATTACCTCTTGGCATCGTTCATCGCCTCCTTTCCTGTTTACGCCCAGTGTCCTTCCACATTGGCTACGGAAGCCTCCTTCAACTCGCCAGCCTTGAACCTGCGAATGGCGTCAGCCACCGTGCCATCGGTAAACAGATAAATCTTTATCCCTGCCGCATTCAGCGCACGAAACGCCTTGGGGCCCACATTGCCGGTAATAACCGCTTCCACGCCCAATCGGGCAACGGTTTCCGCCGCCTGAATCCCCGCGCCCTGAGCGGCGTTCAGGTTCTGCGCATTGTCATGGGCCACGACCTCGTTGGTATCCGTGTCCACAACAATAAAGTATTTCGCACGCCCGAAACGGGGATCCATGTTACTGGAAATGTCTTTGCTCGTTGACGTCACCGCGATTTTCATAATGTCTCCTGTTTGCACAACCCGTTGTGTCAAAAGTTTTTGACTTCTATTCTCTTAACATCTGAATATTGAGGGAGTTGCGACAGATTTGGCTTTCTCCCCCTCTTTCTGCTCTTGTCTTCCTCTGTTCCCTATCCAAATTTAATGATCCTTATGTAGCCGA
>JAHIMN010000151.1 GCA_018896395.1 Verrucomicrobiota bacterium
CAGGCAAGTTTACCCCGCTCTGAGCGGGGTCGCACCCTACGGAGGACCGTCGTAGGGCCTCAGCACTTATCCGGCGTAGCCTTGACGGAGACGGATGCTGAGGCCATTATAGAGCTTCCCGCTGGATCCAAAGCCGCAATGCGCGCCATGACCAAATCGGCTATTTTCTGGTGCCTATCCGGATCGCCCTTAAACACGGCGCAATCCACCGGCGTCACGGGCTTGCCGAAATACACAACAATCTTCCGGGGCTTGACCCAACGCGCGTCACGGGAAAACGCTTCAAAGGTGCCGCTCACATAGGCCGGCACGACCGGAACGCCCGCCTTTTCAATCAGAAACCCAATACCGGCCTTGACTGGCTGGAGGCGCCCATTACTTGTGCGCGTGCCTTCCAGAAACAGGCATAGCATATTGCCTTGCCGCACCAGGTTAATGGCTTCTTTAAGCGCGCGAATGTCGCCTTTGGTGCGGTTGATGGGTAGTGTGCCGACCGATATCGCCCACCACTTCATGAACCGCGATTGCTTAAACAAGGTGTCGCGGGCCAGAAAATAAATATGCCGGTTCCAAATGTTACAGCACACCGCGATCGGATCGAGAAAGCTGGCGTGGTTGGATACCAGGATACAGCCGCCTTCCCGCGGCACGTGTTTACGGCCATGCGTCGCGTACCGGTGGAAAACCCACAGGTAGCACAAAAAAAACACGCGGGATATATGATAAACAAATGGTTTAAAACCATCCCGCTCTACGGCTTTGGGCAGACGGTGTTTCGGGACGGCGCGAATAATCGCCAAAATCTGCGCCGCCACGTCCTCAATGGTCAGGTGCGTTGTTTCAATGCGATAGGCCCCGGGCGCCATGGCTAACGGCGCCGTTGACCGTGACTGATCGCACGCGTCGCGCCGCAAAAGCGCGCGTTTGACTTCGGCCGGATTCATCTCGTCTCCGGCCAGATCCTGCTGTTCGCGATACCGGCGCCGGGAGCGCTCCTCGGGGTCGGCATCAAGATAAAATTTGAAAGCCGCTTCCGGAAATACCACGGTGCCGATATCGCGCCCTTCTATAACCAGGTCGCCGAATGGCGTCAGGGATTGCAAGTGTTCCCCCACCCAGGAGCGTACCTCCGGAATGGCTGCCACGGCACTGACCTGCTCCTGGACCGCCAGGGATCGGATGGCCGGCCCGGGATCAACATCGTTAATTGCAAACCGGACGGCGCCCTCTTCCACAAAAAAACGCATCGCTACCGAGGGCAGATGCCGGGCGATCGCTTCCGGCGAAGCCCCGGCCAAACCGTCGCGGATGATCTGCCAGGTGAGTGCGCGATAGATGGCGCCCGAATCCACGTGCACATAGCCCAGACACTCGGCCACCTTGCGGCTGACCGTGGATTTACCGGAGGCGGAAGGTCCATCAATGGCTATAATTGAATGCATAGGAATTTCAATGTAACACATATTCTGGATTCCCGTTTTCACGGGAATGACAGAATGGGTACGCGTGCTTGTCATTCCCGACTTGATCGGGAATCCATGATTTTCTTTGTTGCCGCCTTTGGCCGCCTAATTATATTCGACATGGGCTCCCAATAATGTCAGGTGCTGCCAGAATTCAGGGTACGAGGTGTTCACGCAGGCAATCCCCCGAATGCGGACGGGCGCAGAGGCGCCCAGCGCCAGGATTGCCATGGCCATGGCCACACGATGGTCGCCGTAACAGTCAAGTTCCACACCCCCGCGCACCGTCGCCCCGCCGCTCACGCACATCCCGTCCGCGCGCTCATCGGCGGGAATGCCCAGGGCCCGCAGATTGGCGACCATGCACGCAATGCGGTCGGATTCCTTGACTCGCAGTTCACGGGCATCCCGGATGACCGTCGTTCCGTGTGCCAGGGCGCCGGCTACGGCCACTATGGGAAGTTCATCAATCAGGTTCGGAATTTCGGCGCCGCCGATATCGGTGCCGCGCAGGTCGGCGCCGCGAATGGTGATGGCGCCGGACGGCTCCGCCGCCAAAGACGCGGTTTCCGGCACAACGGCCAGATCGGCGCCCATGCGCTTCAAGACGTCCAGCAAGGCGGTTCGCCGTGGATTCAAGCCCACATTCTGAACGGTGACGTCCGTTCCCAAAACAGCGGCGGCCACCAGCCAGAAGGCGGCCGACGAAAAATCACCGGGCACGGTCCAGTCCCTTGCCGTTAGGTCCGGCCCGTGCGGCCCATAGCCCCGGATCGTGATCTGGTTCCCGTCCGTCCGCAAGGGAAGCCCCAACACTCCTAACGCGCGTTCGGTATGATCCCGCGTGGGCAGGGGTTCTGTAATGCGCGTTTCCCCTTCCGCAAAAAGAGCCGCCAGCAGGATGCAGGATTTGACCTGTGCGGAGGCGACGGGCATGGGGTACGCGATGCCCCGCAAGGCGCCACCGGTAATGCGGATGGGCGCACAGTTCCCCGCCCCCATCATCTCGAACCGGGCGCCCATTTGTTCTAACGGCGCCTGGATGCGTTGCATGGGGCGGGAACGCAACGATTGGTCGCCGGTTAATTCCGTGGTCCATGGCCGCCCGGCCAGGAGCCCGGCCAGGAGCCGCAGGCCGGTTCCCGAGTTGCCCATGTCCAGGGGCTGGCGTGGACATGCCCAAGGCCTGCCCGTAACCTGAATGCGTTCCGGTGTGATCTCAAGGCGCGCGCCGAGACACTCCATGGCCTTCAGGGTGTTCAGGCAATCTTCACTCCGCAGAAATCCCGTCAAGCGCGACGGACCGATAGTCAGGCAAGAGAGCATTGCTACCCGGTGTGAAATGCTTTTGTCCCCCGGGACGCGCACGGTACCCGCCAGCACGCGGCAGGGATGGATGGTTACATTATCGGCCGTGTTCACGAGGCGGTCCCTTGGCCCCGGGTCAACGCGCGCCGTCGTTCCCGGCTTGTTTGCAGAAACTTGTCCAGCATTTCCAGGTCGCCGCTTTTTAAAATGTTCAATAAATGCTCCGTTTCCCTGGAAAATGCCTTCAGTTCGTTGTGGATCGCAGGCTGGTTGGCGCGGATGATATTCCGCCATAGCTGGGGATCGCCCTCCGCAATGCGCGTGGTGTCGAAGAAACCGGTGCCACAGAACGGCCCTACCCGACCAGGCTGGGTCCGGCCTGCGCACGTGGCCAGCAGCGCAGCCACCAGGTGCGGTACATGACTGGTTTTTGCAAGGAGATGATCGTGTGCCTGTGGCGATAGCGCCTGCACGCGAGCATCCAGGCCTTGCCACAGGCGCGTTACCTGCGCGCGGGCCGCCGGCGCTGTCCGGCGGGTGGGCGTCAGCGCCACGAGCGCGTTCTGATAAAGCGTGGCGGACGCCGCCTCGATCCCTTGCCGTTCGGAGCCGGCGATCGGATGACTGCCGATGAAAGACACCGGCCCGCGCGGAAACAAGGCCTCTACCCGCTTAACAATCTCCGCTTTGCAACTGCCGACATCCGTCATAACGCCGTCGGCGGCCAGCCGGGTGCGACACGCGCTGATCAATTCCGGTATTGAACTGACTGACGTGCAAAAGACCGCCAGGTCGGCGGCTTGCACGGCATCCTCGGGGCGTTCAAAGACCTGGTCCACGATCTCCAGTTCCAAGGCCAGCTCGCGTGTTTCCGCGCGGCGCGCGAAGCCGGCCACGACCTGGGCCAGGCCTTTCTGCTTGATGGCCAGTCCCAGCGATCCGCCCATGAGTCCCAACCCAATAATGGCAACGCGATTAAACATAAATACAGCTCCCCGTAGTCAGAAGTCAGAAGTCAGAATCCGAAAATCAGCATGCCGAATTCTCGGACGCCTATTCTGATTTCTGACTCCCTGCCCGCAATGCTGCGCATAGCGTTGCAGGCGGGCTGTCTTCTGAATTCTATCGTTCATCCCTTCACCAGTTCCAGGTAATGCTGGCTTGGTTCCAGAATACCCCCGCTCGCGGCGTAAAAACCGTCATCCAGATGAAACAGGCCGCGCGTCGTTTCCATCCAGGGCGCGCCGGCCCGCGGATGATAGGATTTCATCAGGCCCCAGTTTTTATAGTTCTGATGACCGTTCGTTTCCAGCGCACCGATACGCATCCCGGGCAATGGCGCCAAGCGCGCGGCGACATTCTTGTTCCAATCCACGAGGATGGGGTTGACCGTCAGGTCCGCGCAAAAGCAGGGAACATTTTGCTCGTGGGCCAGGCGGGCGATTTTCAGGCTCATGCTCAGCGTTTTGGCGATCGGCTTTAAGGCGATGGCGCGATACCCCATCTCGATGCGTTCCCGCGCGTCCCGGTCCGAATGCGCGCTTTCGTCCGCCGCCAAGCGCGCCGGGATGTCGCGCACATCCACGCGATACTCCTCCGGGAAAGGTTCCTCCAGGATCATGATCCGGTCCAAGGCGCCGATTTTCCCGGCATGGTCCAATAACCGCAGGAGGCGGTCCTTGCTGTCATACCGGCCGTTGGCATCCAGATAATACGGAATGCGATGATTGTCCGTATAGCGAATCTCGCTGTGGCCAATGGCCTTATGTATGGCTGTCAGGCGTTGTTTGTCCCAGGCCAGCATTTTATCCAAATCCCCGTCCTTGTCCGGGTCGGCGCCGATTTTTATTTTGATAAAAAAGTAACCATCGGCCACTGCCTTGGCTATGTCGGCCTGGGGGACGCCATAACTCATCAAGGGAATACTGGCCACTTCGCGATGGCGGTGAGCCAGCGCCTTGCGGTAATCCGCGGGAATCATCTCGTCAAATGTGCGCAATCCATTTTCAGCCGCGTACAGCATCCAGGCGGCGTTATCCACGGCTACCAGCGCGTTGAGTGCAAAGGTCAGACGCAGGTTCCGATACCCGGTGATGGTTTGCCCGTATTTGTACGTGGCCGGCAACAGTTCGTCCAGCAAGGTCATTGGGTGGTCGAATCCCCGCTTTTCCGCCGCGCGCAGGGCGAAGGCCGTCATGAGAAACATCACTGCGTTGCCGGCGGCTTCGGGGTTGGCCATGAACACCGCGGCATCGGACCAGAGCGTGCTTTGCGTGCCCAGACCGAGGCCCACCTTCGCGTTACAGCTTTCCATCAGGGCGACGGTCTGCCATGCCTCCCGAATGTAGCCGCCCTTGAAGCCGAAGGGCGAAACAAACAGCTCGCGTTCAAAGGCAAGGTTTGTGCGTTTTAATTGGATCATGGCAGTATCCCTCGGTTAAGGCGTTTCTTGCTGGACTGCTTAAATTCAATTTCGCATAATGACGTTGAACTGTCAATTGGCTTTGATAGGAATAGTGGGCCGCATGATATCAGACGCATCTAACGTTCATTCCCGGAAGGTAGCACAACGCCTGCCGCCCTGGATCCGGGTCCGCCTGCGGGTGGACGGTAATTTCTCCAAAGTGCACGCAACCCTCCGCGCGGGGGGACTGCACACGGTATGCGAAGGGGCACACTGTCCAAATAAGCTGGAGTGTTATAACCGGGGCACGGCCACGGTCATGATCCTTGGCGACACGTGCACGCGTTGCTGCAAGTTTTGTGCCGTGCGCGGCGGGGTACCCCCCCACCCCGCCGATCCCCGCGAGCCCGAGCGCGTGGTCGCGATGGCTCGTACCCTGGGCTTGCGGTACGTGGTCGTGACAAGCGTCACGCGCGATGATTTGGCCGATGGCGGCGCGGGGCTCTTTGCCGAGACCATTATTCAGCTCAAGCGCCTGGAGGGCGTCATGGTTGAAGTGCTGACTCCTGATTTCCAGGGCAAGCGCCATCTGGTGGAGACCGTCCTGGCGGCCGGACCGCATGTGTTCAACCATAATCTGGAAACCGTCCGCCGGCTCCAGCCGGACGTGCGACCGCAAGCGGATTATGACCGTTCTCTCCAGGTGCTGCGCATTGCGGCCGCGTGGCGGCCAAAGCTGATTGTAAAATCAGGCCTGATGGTCGGCCTGGGCGAAACCGACGACGAATTGATGGTCGCCCTGGCTGATCTGCGCTCTGCCGACTGCCGGAGCCTGACGCTTGGCCAGTATCTGGCGCCCTCCCCGCGTCACTGGCCGATAGCGCGCTTTGTCCCCCCTGAACAGTTTGAGCACTATCGCCGGCACGCCCTGGCAATGGGGTTCCTGGCGGTGGCGGCGGGCCCCCTGGTGCGCTCCTCTTACCAGGCGGACAAGCTCATGGCCACCCACCAGAAAAATTCCAAATTCCAAGCTCCAAATTCCAATAAAAAACAATCAACAAAGTCAAATTAAGAACAAATCGGATACAAAATCTTTTGATTTCATTTGTTTTGCATTGGAATTTGAATATTCCTTGGAATTTGGAATTTGGATTTTTCTCAATCTTTTGCTATTAACTCAACGTTAACCATTCCCTATTTATGATGGACAAATATATATGTTATCGCCTGGCGCAGATTATCAGCCGGACCCTGCCTCGACGGTTTGCCTACTGGCTGGGACTGCGCATCGCCGACCATTTTTATGCGTCCGATCACGCCGGCCGGCGCGCGGTCATGTCCAACTTCCGGCAGATTTTGACCGTGCAGGGCATAACCGCTTCGGACAAAACGCTTGAGCAAATGGCCCGGAAAAATTTCCAGTACTTCGGTAAGTATCTGGTTGATTTTTTCAAGTTTGCGCAGTTCACGCCAACCGGGATCCAGCGTCTTGTGAGTCTGGAACATATCGAGTACCTGGAGCAGGCCGAAGCGCTGGGGCGCGGCGTTATATTCATCACGGCGCACCTGGGCAATTGGGAATTAGGCGGAGCTATTCTGGCATCCCCGAGGCGGCGCATCCATGCTGTTTATTTGCCGCATCGGGAGAATAAAATCAACGAGCTGTTTCAAAAACACCGCAGTCAGCGCGGACTCCAATGCATTCCGCTGGGGCATGCCGCGCGCGGCGTCATGGAAGCGCTGAAGCACAAGGAATGTGTGGCCATGCTGGCCGACCGCGATTTTACCGCCCACCATTTTCCGATTCTGTTCTTTGGCAAGCTGGCGCACCTGTCCAGCGGCCCGGCGCGGATCGCCGTCAAGACCCAAGCCCCCCTGGTGCCGACGTTCATCTTGCGTCAGCCGGACGACACCTTTCTCCTGCGCCTCTATCCCCCGATTGTGCCGGAACCCTGGACCACGGTGGCGGAATTGCAGGAGCGTATCCGCGATGTGCTGGAACAGGAAATCGGCCGTAATCCCTTGCAGTGGTTCATGTTCGACGATTTTTGGAACCCAGGGAGAAACCATGAGTTCAGTCTCACGCCATGAACAAAAGCCCTGTGTCGTCATCCCGGCCTATCGGGAACAGCACATGATCCGCGACGTTGTCCAGCGCGTCCGGAAATATGTTCAACCGGTTATCGTCGTGGATGACGGTTCCCCGGATCGGACGGCCGAGGAAGCCGCCGACGCCGGCGCCGTGGTGGTCCGCCACACCGCCAACATGGGCAAGGGGGTAGCGCTCAATACGGGGTTCAATTATGCGCGCCAGAACCAGTTTGATTACCTGATCACGCTGGATGCAGATGGTCAGCATGATCCCGCCGATATCCCGCGCTTTATCGAGGCCTACGAACGCACCGGCATTCCCGTGCTGATTGGGAATCGGATGGGGGCGTTGAGCAATATGCCGCAGGTCCGCAAATGGACCAACCGCGGCATGAGCTGGTTCCTGAGCCGGGCCATGAACCAGTACGTGCCGGATACCCAGTGCGGGTTTCGTCTCTACCGCTGCGATGTTCTGCCGTTTATCGAAGCCCGGTCCACGCGTTTCGCGGCGGAGTCCGAAATCCTTCTGCACATTGCATCCCGCGGCATTCGCATGGATGCGGTGCCCATTGCCGTGATCTATAACGAGGAAATAAGCAAAATCAACCCGCTCCGCGACACCTTCCGGTTCTTCCTGATGTTGTCCCGGTATTATCGGGGCCGTAACCGGTCGCACCAACGGCAATAATCCCCCCGATCCGCGCGTAAGCGCGCAGATCGGAAATGGTTAATGGGGGATGGTTGATGGTTAATGCGGCCTGAATCCGGTTTTTCCTGTCATTCCCGCGAAAGCGGGAATCCAGAAAGGATTGATTTTGTTCTGATCCTGGATTCCCGCTTTCGCGGGAATGACAATCAGCCCACAGTCTACAGCCTTCAGCCTACGGTCCATCTTCAGTCCGTCGTCCGTCGTCTGTCGTCTGATTTACGTCGTCCGTCATCGGCTCCGCTTCTTCCAACTCTTCCGCAATTGATTTCTTCTTGGAAACGGTATCTTCAAATTTGTGGACGGTCAGTAAATATTCCTGCCATTCACGGAAGGCCAAATCCTCGCGACGCTTGCGGATATACTGGCCCAGGTCGTTCTTGATGGATTCCAACAAGGTCCGGTCGGCCATGATCCGGGCATCCACATGGCCGATCACCGCGCCGCCCTCGACCGGGATCACGTCGGTCAATTCGCCGGCATTCAAAAACAGGATTTTTCTGGTCAGTTCATAAAACGTGTCCTTATCCTCCACGTCCAACCCGGTGCGGACCGCAAAAGGATCCGTGGTGACTACTTCCAGGCGATACGGGCGAATGGCCTGGTCAAACGTCTTGCCGTGCTGGAGCGCTTCGGCCACGGTCTGGTGAATGGTCGCCATGGTCTGCGCCAGCTTGTTGGAACCCGCCTGCTCCAACGCTGCCCGGCGCGCCTCGGCCAGAACCTCGTCATACGCGGGCACGCGCGCGTCAATCTTCTCATCGAATGCCAGCACATAACACGCGTTACTGCCGTGCACGGGATAGCTGAAATAATCGTCCGGCGTTGGTCGCAGGGCAAAGGCGACCTTGTTGAAATCCAGCCCGACTTGCAGGCCGGGAACTTTGGTCTTCAACGTAAAGACCGCCGAAGTTGTCACCGCCAGGCCGACGGTGCGCGCAACCGTCTCAAAGGAGGGTGCTTGCCCTTTGCGATCCGGGGCCAGGGCAACTTCAAAATCGGTGGCCTGGTCATCGGCCGCCGCACACGCTGCTTCGCGTGCCAGTTGATCGCGGAGCGTGTCCTCAACCTCATCGAATGACCGGGCCGACAGCAGATCTCCCGTCCCGCGCGTGGTGAAATCCTCAATGTGCTCGTCATAATAACTGCGCAAGGCTGTGTCTTCCACGGCGCCTTCATCCAGAAAGCACGCGAATGGGAAGGTCACATACTTGACCCGCATTTTTTCGGGGATCGTAAAGTCGTTCGTGTGCGCCTCAAAATATGCCCGCGCTTCGGCGTCGGAAACCTTCACGGTGTGCTCCAGCTCGTCCCGGGTGAGCAACACATAACTGACGATAAACGTATCATAGAGCTGGTGGTACACTTGCTCGATTTCCAGGGGTGCCACCCACGTGGCCTGGGCCAGCATCACGCGGGCCTTGCTCATCAGGATTTCCTGGCGGATATGGTCTTCAAACTGATTTTCGGTGGTGCGCAGGTTGGCTAAAAACTGCTGAACAAAGGCAACGTAGCGCGCATGGCTGAACTGGCCCTTTTCCTGAAAAAAAGGCTGTTGCTGAATGGCGGCCACCACTTCCTCCGGGCTGGACGTGAGGCACGCTTCCTGGGCGCCGCGCAGTGCAATCAAGCGCCGCCAGGCCATGTGCTTTAGCGCCTCGTCAACGCGGGCCGTTACCTTCAGCGGGCGGCCCACCATGAGCGACATGTACAGGTAGGAATTGAAATAGGCCGAACGCATTTCGGCGGCGGGCACTGGCTTGCCGTCAAGCCTGCCGGCGGCGTTCTTGGTTTCCTCCTCGGAGATTCCACCCGTGTTTGTTTGCCACACTACAAAAGCAAGAATGATAATAAAGGCAAAACTGCTCCAGATATATTTATTGCGAATCAATTTGTTGAATTTAGATATTAACATCATAGGTAACCTCGCCCTTGGGTTTAAGAAAAACGCAAATACTCACCACTGATTACACGGATGGCACGGATAATAAAGAAGATGTAGATAATTAAACAGTCCGACCATGCTTTGCCAAGACTACGCAAGGCAAGTATTTTGACTGATATCAGTGTCATCCGTGATATCCGTGGTAAAAATGTCTTTGGATACGCCACCTGAGCAGTTAAAAAAAGCTACGATAGCGGGCCAACGCGCTCAGGTCAATGCCGAAATCGCCGGAGTTGATTTCATCGGCGGCAACCGGTATAGTTGCTTTCCACAAGCGAGGAACTATGAAAAACAAGAAATTCTATGTCACGACGCCGATCTATTACGTCAATGCTGCGCCCCATATCGGGCACGCCTACACTACCATCCTGGCCGACGTCCTGGCACGCTATCATCGTCTGCGCGGGGTTCCCACCTTCTTCCTGACCGGTACCGATGAGCACGGCCAGAAAGTCCAGCGTGCGGCGGAAAAAGGGGCCATGACTCCCCAGCAACAGGCGGATAAGACCGTGGGGCGTTTTCAGGCGCTGTGGAAAAAACTCGACATTACGTATGACGACTTCATCCGCACCACGGAGAGCCGGCACGTGCGCGTTGTCCAACAAATTCTCCAGACGCTATTCGACCATGGTGAGATTTACCGCGCGGAATACGACGGCGGCTACTGCGTGCCCTGCGAGCTTTTTTTTACCGGGCGGGAACTGGAGGCGGGGACCTGCCGGGAATGTGGCCGTGCGTTGGAACCCATCAGGGAATCTAACTATTTTTTCCGCATGAGCGCCTACCAGGCGTGGCTGATTAATTATATTCACGAACACCCCGGATTTATTCAGCCGGACTCCCGGCGCAATGAAACCCTGGGGTTCCTCCAACAACCCCTGAACGACCTTTGCATCTCCCGACCCAAAAGCCGGTTGAGCTGGGGAATTGAACTGCCGTTCGACCATGATTTTGTGACCTATGTCTGGTTCGATGCCCTGGTCAACTATATCAGCGCCATCGGGTATCTGCACGACGATGAAAAGTTCCGGCGCTGGTGGCCGGCGTCTTATCACCTGATCGGCAAGGATATCCTGACCACCCACACGGTGTACTGGCCGACGATGCTTAAGGCCATGCATTTGCCTATGCCGGAAACGATTTTTGCCCACGGCTGGTGGCTTGTCGGCGACAGTAAAATGAGTAAATCGGCTGGCAACGTGGTCAATCCCATTGAGCTGGCCGATCGTTACGGCGTGGATGCCTTCCGTTATTTCCTGATGGCCGAAATGACGTTAGGCCAGGACTGCAATTTTTCGGAAGAAGCTTTCATTCGCCGCTACAATGCCGACCTGGCCAATGATTTGGGCAACCTGCTGAGCCGCGTCATGAAG
>JAHIMN010000152.1 GCA_018896395.1 Verrucomicrobiota bacterium
CCAGCCGATGCTGGGAATTACTCGCGACGGCCTGACGCCGGTCCGTTTACAGATTCAACTGAACCGCGAGACTGCGGAAAAGGACATCCGGGAGATCGTCGGGGACCATAAACCGCTGGCCATCGCCTCGGCCAAAGGGACTGATCGGAAAGGCGCAGCCGTGCCCGCGCCGTGGCTCATTGATGGAATCTTCGGCATAGATCGGGTTCCGCCGGCGCTCAATTATAACGTCCGGAATTCCGAGATCCAGCCACCGTATGTTCTGGAGCTCTCCAAGCCCTCGCCGGTGAATGCCGTGGTGTGGTCATACGACCGGAGAGGCGTCCGGTGCGATTTCGATGGCATCAACGTGCTGAAGACGATTCTGGTGGAAACTTCGGTGGATGGGACGAACTGGACCCTCGCCGCAGAGGCGGCACCGAAGCAAGGTCGTGAGGGCCTGTATGGTCAAGCCATCCGGATCGAGAAGCCCGCGGAGGCGAAGTTCGTTCGGGTCAGCTTCCGTCACCAGAACGGCGACCAGATGCACGTGCCGGTGGACGAATTGGAGGTGTATAGTATAGGGGCAGGCCGTGTAATCCATGGTGAGTAGTTACAGAAAAAAAAGTGAAAAAACGTTGACATACTGAATGGTAGAAGGGCATCATACCAGATTACGTTAGCCTACTGCGTCCGTCAGCTGACGGACTACGAAGGCCAAGTGAAATTGATGGAAATGGATTATCCGCCGGCTTGCCCGCCATAGCTTTAGCGACGGCGGGAGGCGGATCCCTGTCCAGTGCTCGGGCAGGCTGCCTATGGCATGCGAAGACGTCCAGGGATCCCGATGCGCTTGGGCGATCGGGACGGCACTGGACCATCGGATAACGAACTCGCCTCGGATAAACTCGCCTAAGGCGAGTAAAACCAAGGTGACTCGCCTCGGCGAAGCGCTCTGGCGTAGCAGGGCAGGAAATCCTGTCACGGATTCAGGTAAGTAGAACAGCGAAAGGTTAGAATATGAAGCAACCTTTGCTTGCACTATCCACGATTTTAAAACATGTCGTGGTGACGGTACTTACCATGTTCCTGTTCTGTCTGGGGATTATGTCTGCCGTGGCCGGGGAAAGCGCCACGAACAAGCCGGCGGTCCTGTTTGTAACTCATTGGGGGAGAGCGAATGGCGCCAACGAGGCATATTTAAAACGACTGCTGGATGCCGGGATGACGGTAAGCTCCGCGAAGATGGATATAGTAACGCCGGAATTCCTGGCGAAATTCGATGTCGTGGTGATCCCCGCATTGCCGCCGGTCGATCCGAACGCAAACAGAGCGGGTTTTTCGTCAATCAGTCCGGCGGCCAACGAGAAACTGCTGGCGGCGCTGGATGGCTATCTCAACGCCGGCGGCGGCCTTCTGTTTGCAGGGCCGTTATGGGGCTGGGACATTGGCTGGGCACACATGGAAGCCTCTAACGCCTATCTCAAGAAGTGGAATGTCGAGGTCGTTCCCGAACTCGTTCTGGATAAACAGAATTTCTTCAAGCAGCCTATTTTTCTACAACAGATTTATTCCTTCACGCGGAACATCCCTGCCTCTCCCGTGAGCGAGGGCGTGTCCATGGTCTGGTATCCGGTGGACGTGAACAATAACGCCGGCGCCGCGCCGCCGTCCACGGCCGCGCTGAAACTCGGGTCGGAATGGACCGTTGTCGTGAAAGGGGATGACACGGCCGGCAGTTACCCGATTACCAATCGCACGACAGCCGCGATCGCCGAGCAGCCGAATCTGTTCAAGAACGCACCGCCGTTTGCGGCCATACGGGAAGCCGGCAAAGGCCGTCTCGCGATCATGGCCATTTCACCCGTGCATACGATTTGGGGTTATGCGCATCCGGTATGGCAGGGGGTGGCCATGACCGAAGGCGATGGCTATCGCAAGTCCGACCTGGCGCACCTGTTTGATAATCTCTACTGCTGGCTGGGCGCGGCAAGGGACGGCAAGACCGTCGGCGGCTATGTCATGACCGCGGACGAAGCCAGGGGCAAGGTTCCCTGGGCCCGGGGCAAAGCCAAGCCGATCGATTGGACCAAGCCGACTTGGGCGTCGATCGCGGAAGGGGTGCTCACGCCTTCGGCGCCGACCAACAACATGCCGTACGGGCCTCCGGCGCTCGGCCTGAAACATTATCGCGGATTATTGGGGGCCCGCACGGCGTTGACCGGCGGCAAGGGAACGGTCGCGGAATATGTCACGGAAGGAAAGAAAGCCGGACTGCACTTCATTATTTTCGCGGAGGATTTCGAGAAGTTGACGCCGGAAAGTTGGACCCGGTTCAAGACGGAATGCACCGCCGCTTCCAGCGATGATTTTCTGGCGA
>JAHIMN010000153.1 GCA_018896395.1 Verrucomicrobiota bacterium
GCCGTTTTTACGTTTGGAAAAAAGCCAGGGGAATTGAACCTGTTGCCATTGGGAAGATAAGTTTAGTGAAAGCCTCAGATGTTATTGAGGAGTTAAAGAAATGATTAGCCACGGAGGACCATCAAGAGGACCATTTGATGAAAAATATGGTCTGTCAACCCATCCAATACTTGATTTTCCGAGTAATAATGGGTACTTTACGACCCAAAGCCAGGTATCTTGGACAGTAATGATAAAACTACAAACAGTTTTGTGATGGCATTCTCGTTTACATGGCATTTCCGAAGGATACCGGCGGTCAATGCGGTCGTCATCCTGAGCTTGGCGGCGGTGATTTCCCGTGCCGCCCCGATGGCGGAGCAGGAAAAGCAGAAGCAGAAAGACTGGAACACCTCTCTAAACGCCGGCTTGAACCTGACGCGCGGCAATAGCAAAAACCTGTTGGCCAATGGCGCGATACTGGCGGACTATAATAAGGCCGACAATATATTCCGTCTGGATATCCAGGGCAACTACGGCGAAAGCGTGGTCAACAAGAACGGCACGAACGACACAGAACAAACGACCGTACAAAATGCCCGCGGTGTTGCTGAATACCAGCGGTTATTCTCCGAGCGCGATTACGGTTATGCGAACGCCTCGTTATCTCATGACCGCATCGCGGGAATTGATTATCGGGGAATTGCGGGGCCCGGGGTCGGCCGCTATTTTCTCAAGAGCGATCTCCTGAAGCTGAGCACGGAAATCGGCGTTGCCTATGTGTGCCAAAGTCTAGCTGGTGATATTGAAAATACCGTCAACCTGCGAGTGGCCCAGCGCATCGAGATGAAACTGCTGGCCACTTCCAAGGTGTGGGAGTCCATTGAATGCCTGTCGGCGATTAATGATTTCGGCAACTATCTGGTGAATTTCGAGATAGGCGCTCAGGCGGCTATAACCGCCTGCCTGAATCTGCGGGTAGTGTTACAGGATCAGTTCAGCAGCCGTCCGGCCCCGGGCAAGGAAAGCAATGATGTGAAGCTCATCGCCGGAGTCGGGTATCAACTGTAGTCACTTGTTTGCAGCGGGAACGCGCAAGAATGTATTGTCCCGGAGTAACGGGGATAGTGGCATTGGGCAAAACGGTAAATAGCGAATGGAAAGGAGTCACACAACGAAAAAATCACTTATACCTGTTTTTAGCGTGGGCTTATTATTGGTCAACACAATCGGCTTTACTGATGAAACCAACCGGATGAACGAAGGGAAAGGAATCATGAAAGACAATAAAATATCTTTAGGAGCAGAAATAAAACTGATGACGCCGGTCTGGGTCATCGGCTCTTACGATAAAGCCGGAAAAGCGAATATGATGACCGCTGCCTGGGTCGGAATCTGCTGTTCCAAGCCACCTTGTGTTTCAATTGCGCTCCGGAAGGCTACCTACACCTATACCAATATTATCGAACGGAAAGCCTTTACGGTGAATATTCCTTCCAAGAATTATGTTAAAGAAGCGGACTATTTCGGTTTGGTATCAGGCAGAGACGTTGACAAACTTTCGGCCACAGGACTCACCCCCATCAAGGGTGAAAAGGTTGATGCTCCTTATCTCAAAGAGTTTCCGGTTGCCGTTGAGTGCAAGTTAATCAATACCGTTGAGGTTGGGTTGCATACCATATTTATTGGGGAAATTATGGACGTCAAGGCTGATAAATCCATGGCAGGTGAAGACAATTCCCTGTTGCCTTGTATGTTGCTTTTTAATCCGTCAACTCGTAACTACTATGGAATTGGGGAACAATTAGGCCAAGCGTTTACTGCCGGGAGAGAAATCCTTAACAAGAAGAAATAGCCCGCCCCCACATTGCCGGTATCAAAGAAAAAGGGGGCAAGTATGCAGCACATAATTTTGAATGCCCATTATTCCCCTGCCCATTCTTCCCTGATTCCTTAAATTTTTGCCATCCAAGCCGTTTTGATCTGTGTTGGGCGTGAGCGTCTCCCCATATGTCCCTAATTAATTTTTTAAAATTCCTGTGGAGCGTCAAAACAATTCAGTGTCAGATATGCCCAGGGATTTCAAATCGTTTTACGGGCAATATAGGGAAAAAAGATTTATCAAATTTGATATTTACATACTCCTAGGCAAAGAGAATAATAATACAGAGGTTTATTCATTCGTTGAACGGGTAAGCCATAAGCCTTTTGTTGCCACCTGGCTCAGGCCGGGACTTTTGGGGACAAGCCTTCCCGGCTACGCCGGCGTGTCCCGCCGAAGCGGCCTCGCGAAGGGGGAAGCGCTTCCGCCGTCGCCAATCTATGGCGGACAAGTCGCCGAGGCGAGCAGCAATGCTGCGGTTGGTTTTGTGTGTGCATAGTGGTGCAATTGTTTCAAAACTGGTTTGTATCATTGAAAAAACATAGAGGTTTATTATGTCAAAAGTAATGAATAAAATATCGTTTGGATTCTGTTCTTTTTCTCTTGTTCGCATTCCCGTGAATGTTTCATTCCGCTTCCTGACCGCCGCTGTCATCCTGATAATAACCGGTTGTTATTTAACGGCTCAAACGCTCAATTTTGAAAAAACCGTCCCTGTCACGCATGGGACCATCTGGTGCATTCCCGTTTTTGATGGATGCGACATTATCGTCTCAGCCGAGTCTGCAGACGGTATTCGCCTGGCCAAGTATGATCTGACCATGAACCCGACCGGCACGTCGGTCCTGGTTGCCAGCACCAACGACACCGCCGACTACGACACGATTGCAGACCATAAACATATTTTCCAGAACGACCACCACTATCTCACTTTTTCCATTGCCGGCGGGGGAGCCGGCGGTTACCTCTATCTCTTAAAGCTCAATAAAGATCTGAGTCGGGTTGCTTTGACTACCGTCGTATCCAATGACCCACCCACTAACGACATGCTGATGGTTGGTGACGGCACCAATGTCTATGTGGGCAAATTTCTGCCCGGCACCGGCCACCGTATTTACTCGTATGACGCCGACCTGAACCTCCTGGGTAGTAAAACAATCGGCGGCGATATAAACCGGCATGCCAACGGCGCCACCGCGATTTATGCCGACAACGTGTTCTACGTGGTTGCTCCTGACACGCTGGCGCCCGGCCAGAATAATACCTTCAGCCGCATTACCTTCGATCACGACTGGAACTGTGTTTCGAACAAAACAACGATTCTTTCCGATCCTGGCGTCCTCAGTATTGTGTCCGGACTCGCGCGCGATCCGGTCAGCCGGAGCTTTATTGTGAACTATGCGCGCAGCGCCAGCGATCAGGGAGGCCCGATCTATGCGGCCATATATGATTCAAGCTGGAACTTGATCACTAACCAAGCCATTGTCACAGGCACCCTTAACAGGCCGCACAGCGTCATTGTCAGCAACACGTTCTATCTCGGCTATGACGGCTCGGACTTTGCGGTCTCCGTCTTCTCCATCTCCAACACGGTGGTTGGTCCTTTGATCAAGGCAAATGGTTCTACCAATGATATCAGCATTGACAGTGGGGCTAATTTGTCAATCACAGCTCAGTTAAATCCAGGAGAATATGCTGGAACTGAAGTTGACTGGTGGGTCGTTGCTCGTGCTGGATCGTCTTGGTTTTACATGGATAGTGCGGTAGGATGGACGCAGGAAGGTGCTTGGCGTCCAGTGTACCAAGGCGCTTTGTTCAATTTACCAGCCTATGAAGTGTTGAACATAACTGGCTTAGGAACTGGTTCATATACGTTCTATTTTGCTGTTGATTACCCGATGGATGGGATTTTAACCGAAGATGCTATTTTGGTTGATGCGGTGAACGTTACCGTGCAGTAAGGTCGCTCATTATATTCAACCATAAAAGGGGACTCTGACAAACAAGTTGGAGTCCTTTTTTATTTTCTCTGCTTTCCCTCCGCTCCCCGGAAAAAACGCTCTCCGCTTCACGCTCGACCGTGTCGCCACGTCGCGTCGGCAAGCGGCCACTTGGCCCCCAGGGCCGACGTGGCGCTTTACGTTTTGTCTGCCCTTGGGTTAAACGATGATACACGCGCCAGTTCGGCAAACAGCGTTTTTTCCTTTTCGTTCAGATGACGCGGCACGGCAACCTGGATGTTCACGATCAGATCTCCGTGGTGGCGCGCGCCCACCAATCCCTTTCCGCGCAACCGCAGGCGCTGGCCGCTCTGCGTCCCCGCCGGCAAGGCCAGCATCGCGTTGCCGGTCATGGTCGGCACGGGCACCTTGGCGCCCAAGGCCGCCTCCCACGGCGTTGCCGGCACGGTCACTTCCAGGTCGGCGCCAACCAGACGGAACACCGGATGCGGAGCAATCTGCACCCGCAGGAACAAATCGCCGGCCGCCCCCGCACCGGCACCCTGCCCCCCCTGCCCCGCCAGGCGGATGCGCGCGCCGTCAGCCGTGCCGGGCGGAATCTGCACGGTGTACTGTTTTGATTCGTGCTGTACCCGCCCATGCTCATCCATGCGGGCAACCTGCAGATGAATGGGTTTCCTGGCGCCGTGGAAGGCTTCTTCCAGCGAAATGGTCACCGTCGCTTCGTGATCTTCGCCGCGCCGTTTGCGGAAGTTCTGAAACGACCCGCCGCCGGCCTGGCCGGAGCGGAAACCCCCGCCGGGGCGAAAGCCGCCGCCACCAAAGAGCGTCTCGAAGAAATCGCTGAAGTCGCCCTGGTCTTCCGCCGTGTAGCCGCCGGAGGATTCCGGACGAGCGCCGAATTCATACTGCATCTTTTCCCAGCCGGGCGGCGGCGCGAAATCCTGGCCCGCGTGGTAATTAGCGCCGAGCTGGTCATAGCGCTGGCGTTTTTTCGCATCGCTGAGCACTTCGTACGCTTCCCCAATTTCCTTAAACCGGGTCTCGGCATCCGAATGCTTGTTGACATCCGGGTGATATTTCCGGGCCAGCTTGCGGTAGACCTTGCGAATGTCATCGGCGGATGCCGTGCGCGCCACGCCCAGCATCTCGTAATAATCTTTGAATTTCACACTCATATTTTTACGGATTCTTCGCGCCCGCGTTTTTCAACACTTCCTCCACGGAGCGTTGTCCCTTCATGGCCGCCCATTGGAGCGCGGTTTGCTGATAATTGTCCGTGGCGTTCAGGTCGGCCCCCTTGGACAATAACAGGGTAACCGCGTCAACCGACCCCTTGATCGCGGCCTGATGGAGCGGCGCCAGGCCCAGATTGTCCTTGATATTCACATCCGCGCCCTTGGATATCAGCGCCTTGACTACATTGGTATGGTCATACTTAATAGCCATGACGAGCGGCGTGATAGCCGACTGATCCTGGGCATTGATGTTCGCGCCTTTGCTCGCCAAAAGTTCGACGACCTCCCGCCAGCCATAGAGCGCCGCCGTATGCAGGGGTGTCAGTCCCAAGTCATCCTGCGCGTTGACCTCGGCCCCCTTGGCCAGCAATGTCTTGACCACCGCCTTGTGACCCATTCCCACGGCATTGTGAAGCGGCGTGCGTTTTTTAAAATTACGCGCGTTGACCTCGGCCCCTTCGGCCAGTAGAAGCTCCACCACGTCATTGCGCCCCATGAAGGCCGCCAGGTGCAAGGGCGTCGCACCGGAATCGTTGCGCGCGTTGATATCCGCGCCTTTGGAAAGCAGGATCGCAGTCACGTCGCGACTGCCGCCGCCCGCCGCCCAATGCAGGGGCGCAAACCCGTTATTGTCCTTGCTGTTGGCCAGCGCCGGGTCCTTATCGAGGAATGTCTTGACCTGATCAACCTGGCCCAGTTCGCAGGCGGAATAAATCGCCTGCGCGCTCACCGTGCCCGCCAGCAGGCCGGCAACGATTGCACTGCCGCATCTCATCCATATCCTACGTTTCATCATCGGTCTCCTTGTTGATATTAGAGTTCTGGTAAAAGTTTCCGACTTCTATTCTCTTAACATCTGAATATTGAGGGAGTTGCGACAGATTTGTCTTTCTCCCCCTCTTTCTGCTCTTATCTTCCTCTGTTCCCTATCCAAATTTAATGGGCCTTATGTAGCCGAC
>JAHIMN010000154.1 GCA_018896395.1 Verrucomicrobiota bacterium
ACCGGCATGGCCTTCCGCGTTCCCACGGCGGACGTGTCGGTGGTTGACTTGACCTTCCGCACGACCCGCGACACCTCGATCGAAGAAATCGATAAGGCCCTCAAGAAGGCCTCCCAAACCTATCTGAAAGGTCTCCTGGGTGTGACGGACGAGGAACTGGTCTCCACGGACTTCATTCACGACCCGCGCTCCTCGATCTATGACTCGCTGGCCACGCTCCAGAACAACCTGAAGGGCGAAAAGCGCTTTTTCAAGGTCGTGTCCTGGTACGACAACGAGTGGGGGTACTCCAACCGCCTGGTGGAGCTCATCATCCATATGGCGAAAAAGGACGGCGTGCTGAAATGAACAAGCTGACGGTTCGCGATGTGAACTGCAAGGGCCGACGCGTACTGGTGCGCGTGGATTTCAACGTGCCCATCAAGGAAGGCCAGGTGGCCGACGACACCCGCATCACGGCCGCCTTGCCGACGATTCGTTACATCCTCGATCAGGGCGCATCAGTGGTGCTGATGAGCCACTTGGGCCGGCCGAAGGGCGGCAAGGTTGAGCCCAAGTTCAGTCTGAAGCCGGTGGCCGAGCGTCTGCAGGCGCTGTTGGGTCGGCCAGTAAAGTTCGGACCGGATTGCATTGGTGCCGAGACGCTGGCGACGGCGCAAGCGATGCAACCGGGCGATGTTTTGCTCGTGGAAAACACCCGCTTCTACAAGGAAGAGGAGGGCAAGGCCAAGGTCGCCGGTGACGCCACGGACGAGCAGAAAAAGACCGCCAAGACTGAAATGAAAGCCAGGCAGAAGGAGTTTGCCAAGAAACTGGCCCTGCTCGGCGACGGGGAGATCTACGTGAACGACGCCTTCGGCTCCGCGCACCGAGCGCATAGCTCGACGGCGGTGGTCTGCCAGTTTTACAAAAAGAGCGTGGCCGGTTTCCTGATGGAAAAGGAAATTGATTATCTGGGCCGCGCGCTGTCCAGCCCGGAGCGGCCGTTTGTGGCCATCCTCGGCGGCGCCAAGGTCAGTGACAAGGTCAACGTCATCACCAACCTGCTGGATAAAGTGAACAGCCTGATCATTGGCGGCGCCATGGCCTATACGTTTTACCGCTCCAAGGGTTTGCCGACCGGCAAGTCGTTGGTGGAAGAGGACAAGATCGATCTGGCCCGGGATATTCTGGCCAAGGCCCGGGCCAAGGGCGTGGCCGTGCTGTTGCCGGTGGATAATGTGATTGCCGACGCGTTTGACGCCAAGGCCCGCATAGAGACCGTCGGCGAGCAGGGCATTCGCGATGACTGGATGGCGCTCGACATCGGTCCGCAATCGGCCCGGCTGTTTGCGGCCGAAATCGCCAAGGCCAAAACCGTGGTCTGGAACGGCCCCATGGGCTGTTTCGAGATGGCGCCGTTTGCGGCCGGCACCCTGGCGGTGGCCCAGGCGATTGCCGGGACAAAATGCCTGAGTATCATCGGCGGGGGTGACAGTGTCAGCGCCGTTAACAAGAGCGGCCTGGCCGACAAGATGACGCACATCAGCACCGGCGGCGGCGCCAGTCTGGAATTTCTGGAAGGCAAAGAATTACCGGGCGTGGCGGCCCTGAGCGATAAGGCATAATGTGAATACTAATCGCAAACCCATTGTCGCGGGCAACTGGAAGATGAACAACACCGTGGCCGAGGCTCTGGCCCTGGTTGCGGAAATAAAGCGCCAGGCGGCCGAGAGCAAGGGCGTCGAAATAGTACTGTGCCCGCCCTTTACGGCCCTGCAGGCCGTGAGCAACGCGATTTCCGGGACGGCCATCGGACTGGGCGCGCAGAATATGCATTGGGAAAAAGCGGGCGCCTTTACCGGCGAGGTGTCTGCGGCCATGTTGCGCGAACTGTATTGCCACTATGTCATCATCGGCCATAGTGAGCGCCGCACGCTCTTCGGCGAGACCGATGCGGCCGTCAACCGCAAAGTCAAGACGGCGTTGGCCAGCAACCTGCACCCGATCGTTTGCGTCGGCGAAACCCTGCAACAGCGGCAGGCGAACCAGACCGAGGCGGTCATCAGGACCCAGGTGCTGAATGGCCTGAAGGACATTGGCCCGGATCAATTTACCCCTGTAATCATGGCCTACGAGCCGATCTGGGCGATTGGCACCGGCATGACGGCCACGCCTGATCAGGCCCAGGCCGTGCACAAGTTTATCCGCGGCCTGTTGCAGGAAATGATCGGCGAGCGCGTGGCGCAAACCGTGCGCATCCAGTACGGCGGCAGTGTCAAGCCGGCCAATGCCAGGGAGCTGTTTCACCAGCCGGATATTGATGGCGGGCTGATCGGGGGCGCGGCGCTGGACGCGGATGCGTTCATGGCAATCGTGAACGCGGCACTGTAGCGAATAGCAATGCCATAAAATCCCAAATTCCAAGCGCCAAATTCCAGGGAAATAAAATCAACGAAGGCAAAAACGAAAACTGAAAGCAAACCGGGATTTATTTGTTTGGTTTTTATTAGAATTTAAGGGCCTATTCCTTGGAATTTGGATTTTGGAATTTGGAATTTGGGTTGCGGGCGTAGCCCGCGGAAAGAGAGGATAATATGATTTATGTCAAAGCCATATTGATCATAATTGAAATTATCAGCAGTATTCTACTGATCGTGATTATCCTGTTACAGCGTTCAAAGAGCGAGGGCCTGGGGCTGGCCTTCGGCTCCCAAATGGGCGAGTCGCTGTTTGGCGCCCGGGCCGGTAATGTCCTGGTGAAAGCCACAGTGTGGCTGGGCATTATTTTTATAGTCAATACGACCGTGCTGGCCAGGATTTACTCCAGGGGATCATCATCCCCATCCCTGATATCGGAAAGCAGTGCTCCGGCGCCGAGTCCGGTGGGTCAGCCCGTAAACCAGCCGCCGGCCCCGGCGGTGCCCATGTCTGCCCCAATGACCCCGCTGGCGCCGACGCCGTCGCCGGTTGTGCCCTTCAGCGTGCCTGCCGCCACACCCGCTCCGGCCCCCTAAATCGGCAGTCGCCATGCCAAGGCCTCTTTCCATATCATTGACTCGCGCCGGTCGGGTTGTCGGTGCGCTGGTTGGCATGGTTCTGCTCGCCGCCTGCCGGCCCCAGCCGGGGTGCCGGCCCCAGCCGGGGTGCCGGCCCCAGGCTGAATCTTTGACTTCGGAACCTGCGGGCCAAACCACATTTTACGGGGTCGCGTCCCGCATTCGCGGGTTTGATCCGGTTATGGCCGGCGATGTTGCCTCGGCGCTGGCTATCAGCCGGATTTACGAGGGTTTGCTTCAATATGCCTATCTGAAACGGCCCTATGTTGTCGAGCCGTGCCTGGCCGCCGCCTTGCCGCAGGTTTCACCGGATGCGCTCACCTATACTTTTTCCGTTCGCCGCGGCATTTATTTTCAGGACGATCCCTGCTTCACCGCCACGCAGGGACGCGGTCGCGAATTGTCTGCCGCTGATTTTGTCTATTCCATCAAACGGGTCGCCGATATCAAGACCGGCTCGACGGGGTTCTGGGCATTTAACGACCGGATTGTGGGGCTCGATGAATTCCGCGCCGCTTCCACCGGCGACAAGCCGACCGATTACCGTTGCCCGGTGGAAGGCTTAAGCGCGCTGGACGACTATACCTTCCAAATCCGGCTTAAACGGCCTTATCCGCAACTGCTCTGGATCATGACCATGCATTACACGTTTGCCGTGCCGCGCGAGGCGGTGGATTTTTACGGCGCGGATTTTGTCAATCATCCGGTGGGTACAGGGCCTTATGTGCTGAAGTCGTGGAAAAAGAATTACCGGCTGGAATACACGCGCAATCCCAAGTGGGCGCAGACAGGCCGCATCGAACGGTACCCGGCCGAGGGATTACCGGGCGATGCCGCGCAGGGCCTGCTGATGGATGCCGGCAAACCCTTGCCCCTGATTGACCGCGTGGTGCAGTATGTCATTGGGGATACATCCACGATGTGGTTTATGTTCCTCAGGGGCCAGTTTGAAATGTCGGGCATTTCACGCGATAATTGGAATGCCGTGATTTCGGCCGAAAAGGCCTTGAATCGTGATCTGGCCGCCAAGGGCATCCGCATGTTCGCTGCCCCGGTCATGGAAACCTATTACATCGGGTTCAATCTGGATGATCCCGTCGTGGGTCCGAATAAGCACCTGCGCCAGGCGCTGACCTGTGCCTTCAACACGGAAACCTATGTTCGGTTCTATAATGACCGCGTCATCCGTGCCAAGGGCCCCATTCCGCCCGGCATCGCCGGGTTCGAAGACCAGTCCACGCCGTATCCCTTCGACCTGACCCGTGCCCGAAGCCTGCTCGCCGAAGCGGGCTATCCCGACGGCAAGGATCCCCGAACCGGACGGCGGCTCAAGCTGACCATTGACCTGGGCAATGCCAACGATCCCGAACTGCGCGCCGCCGTGGAATTATTTGCCGATTTCATGGGGCAAATCGGTGTGCTGATTGTGCCGGTTTATAATAACTGGCCGGCCTTCCTGGAACGAATCGAGCGGCGCCAGGCGCAGTTGTTCCGGCTGGGCTGGGTCGCGGATTATCCCGATGCCGAAAACTTCCTCCAGCTCTTCTACGGCCCTAACAGCTCGCCGGGTCCCAACCACAGTAATTACCGCAACAAGGATTTTGACGTGCTGTATGCAAAGGTGCGGGTCCTGTCGGAGTCGCCGGAACGCACCGCGCTCTATCGCCAGATGGCGGCAATGGTTGTCGAGGACTGCCCCTGGATTTTTGAACAGCACCCGCTCTCCTACGCGCTGACCCACGCCTGGCTGAAGAATTACAAGCCCCACGACTTTCCCTATGGCATGGGCAAGTATTACGCCGTTGATACGGAGGCGCGCCAGGCATGGAAATCAAAAGTGAACCATTGAAGATCTTAAAAAAGAAACAAGGCTAACCCGGACATTTCAAGGGGAATCTTGGACCGTGAAATATCGGGCTGATATTTCACACCGGACAGATGGTTGATCATGAGCATCGAGCAGTGGCTGGATCAATACGGGTATTGGGCGGTTTTTTGCGGCGTCTTTCTTGAAGGTCCGATTACGCTCGCTCTGGCCGGTTTCCTGGCGCACCAGGGATATCTGAACATATTCGCGGTTTTCGCAACCGCATTTATGGCCACATTCGCGGTGATAGAAATCAGCTATTTCATCGGCTTGTTTGCCGGCCAATATTTACTGGCACGCTGGCCTTTCTGGCGCCGAAACGACTCCCGTTTCTCGGCGCTGATCGAGCGTTATAAAACACTTTTCATGCTGGGCTTTC
>JAHIMN010000155.1 GCA_018896395.1 Verrucomicrobiota bacterium
AGCATGTTCATCCGGCGGGTCAGGAACCGGTCCCATTGCTGTTGCAGGCGGTCCGCGGCGCTATCCAGCATGCGCGCCAGGGCGCCGCTGGCTTCGCCCACCTGCACCCAGCCGAACAAGGAACCAAACGGAGGAATCCGTCTCAGCATGTCCGCCAGAGATCGTCCGTGCCGCACGGCATCGGCTTCTGCGGCGACCCGCTCCGCGACCCAGCGACTGCCCGTTGCTTCGCCGGCCAGCGGCAGAGAGTCTATCAGGGACACGCCGCCATTGATCAGCAGGGCCAGCGTGCGCGCAAACCGTAACGAGACCAGAATCGTATATCCCGGGCCGATCACCGGTATTCCGAATAACCGGCGATTGAAATCGCGCGCTTTCTCGGGATCGAGCGCCATGCTCCGCCACCAGAAAACGGCCCCTACCAGCGCCAGCGCAAGCGCGGGTAATCCCGCATGCATGAACAGACTGCCGAACCGGATCATACAGCGGGTCAGCAGGGGTAGGGCGATATGGCTGTCTTCCATCAGCAGATTGGCGATGCGGGGAATACCGAAGCCCAAAAGGCCGATGGCAATGGCGATGGCAACAAAAAAGATGATCGCCGGATAAATCAGGGCCGTGACAAACCGGTCGCGCAGACGGGCTTGCTCGTCCATGAAATCGGCCAGCCGCTCCAGGACCGTATCCAGCGAAGCGGCCCGTTCGCCCGCCGCGATCACCGCTTTTTCGTAACTGCTGACCGTCCGGCTGGCACGGGAGAGCGCGGCGGCCAGCGAGGCGCCTTCCTTGATTTTATCGCGCAGCGCTGCCATGATCGGGCGCGTTGTACCCATATCGGGAGACTGGACCAGCACATCGAGGGCAGCCACCAACGGCAGGCCGGCGCGCAGGAGGGCGACCAGTTCGCGATAGAACATCGTCCGCTCATCCACCGCAAAGGCCGACGGCCGAAATAAGAAACGGGCCCTCTTCGATTCACCGGCGGGCACGATATTTTCGGCGAGAAGACCGTCGCCGGCCAGCTTCTCGCGGGCCCGCTTGATATCCAACGCCTCGACCAAACCCTTGTGTGTCTGGCCAGTCCCATCAAATCCCCTGTATTCAAACGTTTTCACATGTTTCTAAACTCTTGAAATAATCCCCGCGAGCCAGTAGCTAACGCAACACATGCTACTGGCGTGGGGTGACGTCTTCGTGAATGCCTATTGAATGGGGGTAGAGTGCCGTGCCAAACGAGGGGCGTCAAGGAAAACCGTCATGCGGAGACAGGGCTTCGGCGTGGGGCACACTTGGCACAGGGAAGACCGAACGAAATTGGTTCCGGAGGGTCTTGTTGACATTGCTTTCCATATCCGTAAGAATTCATTCAACGGTTCCGACCAAGAGTTATATGAAAAAAAAGCTTCACGAAAGGATATTTTGCTCCTCGTCAGAATGTCCCGTCAAGGTTTGCCAGGGCCGCGGTAATGTGCCGCGCTCGGCATTGGCTTATCATCGGGAATGGGAATTTCAATTTATCCTGAAGGGCAGTGGGTTCTATTTCATCGCCGGTAAAAAATATGCGTTTCGGCCCAATACGGTGTTTGCCATTAACCCGGACCAGGTGCATTACTATGCGCTGACGCCGGGATGCATGATGGAAAAATGGACCCTGATGTTTTTGCCGGCCATTTTGCGCGATTTAAGCCTGAAACACGCGCTGTCGGCCATTCCTCAGCAGGTGTCGCTGACTGATCTTGAGTCAGCCGCCGTAGTCCTGTTGCTTCGCCGCTTGAAAGACGAATTAAGCCGTCAGGAGGCGCATTGGCGGGAAATCGTCCGTCTCAAGCTGGAGGAATTTCTGTGGCTGCTGAAACGGGCAGGCGGGCGGACCTCTCCAATGCCTGTTATTAGTCCGCTGGCGAAACAGCTTACGGATTATATTGACCAACATTTTACACAGGATTTGAGCGTTCCGGAATTGGCGGAGCGGTTCGGATATTCGGCAGGTTATCTGTCGCACGTGTTCAAGCGGCACACACAGTTTGGCATCAAACATTACCTGCTTCAGCGGCGGATAGCCGAAGCCCGAAGGCAGTTGGAGGAAAACCCCGGTATGAAAACGGCCGCCGTGGCCGAAAATGTTGGTTTTAAGGATTTTGGCGTATTTAACCGGATGTTCAAACTATTGGTCGGAATTACCCCCGCCGTCTATAGCAGGAATTCACACCTGAACAGCAGTATCTGATATTGTATCCCTGCGCTCCTTGTTTATATTGAAAGGCATGAAAAAAAATCGGGGATCAAATGGTAAATCTTTGTGTTCGTGCCGGAAACTGGCGATGGATGGCGGCCAAAAAGCAAGGTCAAAGCCATGGCCGGCAAGAAAATTGTTGGGCAAAGAGGAAAAAAAAGCCGTTGACGCCTTGTTTGACAAGGCCATCGCTTCCGGCAATGCCATTGGCTACAATGGTCCCGAGGAAGAACAATTTTGCCGGGAGTTCGCGAAATTTATGGGCGGCGGTTACGCGGATGCCGTCAATTCCGGCACGACGGCCGTTTATGTGGCATTGCGCGCGCTGAATATTGAACCGTTCACGGAAGTTATTGTCAGCCCCATCACCGATCCGGGCGGCATGATGCCGATTGCCCTGCTGAACTGCATCCCCATTGTGGCCGATAGCGCTCCGGGCAGTTTTAACGTCGGTCCGAAGCAGGTTGCAAGGATGATTTCACCCCTGACCAGCGCAATTGTTGTGGCCCATTTACTGGGCGAGCCGGCCGACATGAATGGCATAATGCGGGTTGCCCGGAAACACCGTATTCCGATTGTGGAAGACTGCGCGCAATCACAAGGCGCAACCATTAACGGCCGGCTGGTCGGAACATTCGGCGATGTGGCCGCTTTTTCCACGATGTTCGGGAAACATTTTTGCACGGGCGGGCAGGGCGGCGTTGTCTATACCCGCAACGAAAAAATATACCAGCAGGCGCGGCGTGTTGCCGACCGCGGGAAACCGTTTTTTATGCCGGGGGGTTCAACCAATTGCGTTGCCGCGCTGAATTTGAATTTAAACGATCTCTCGGCGGTAATCGGAAGCGTACAGTTGAAAAAACTGCCGGGCATTGTCCGGCGTCGGCGCCGGATAACGCAATGGCTCCGCCATGGGGTGCGCAGTCTGAAAGCCGTTTCGTTTCCCGAAATTGTCAAGGGCGGAAATCCAAGCTATTGGTTTTTGCGGCTCCGGTTTAATTCCGATGCCGTCTCCTTTGATAAAGCCGCCTTCTGCAAGGCGCTGTCCGCCGAAGGACTGGCTGTTGCCGCGTCATACAACCACATGCCGCATACCTGTGACTGGTTCAAGAACAGGCATGTTTTTGGAACCGGTAAATTGCCGTGGTCCTCGCCGCTTTACAAGGGAAACGCAAAC